>JAFUKI010000127.1 GCA_017467815.1 Clostridia bacterium | reverse complement strand
GTAAGAAAAATCGGTGAATACAAAGTCACCAATTCCTTTCACATGGGCGACAGAGAATATGCCCTGTGTGAGAACATGGACGACCCACACGGGCTGTACTACATGACCTGTGTTGTGCGGGCGAACGATTTCTATGAGTTTTACGACGAGGTTCTTTCCGGCGACAATTATTTGCAGATTGCAAAATTGTTTGCGGACAGAATTCAGAGTGCTATCGAAGCACAGATTACTGAGCAACAGAAGTTTCCGTCCGGCTTGATTACCGCAGATATGTGTGACAGTTCCCGGGATCGGGATTTGAACGGGGAAATCATTGTCATCCGTGCTGAGGAGCTGCATCCCGAATATCGTACAGAAGCGCATCAGATCGTGCTGTGTACAGGTGGCAACGGTGCAAGACCCAATGCCAGAGGAAGCTCCGTATTCTGCGAATCTCTGACGGATTGTGCGAAGGGCAGATTTGACCGTGTGGACGTACTCGGAATCCTGAAGAAAGAATGTTACCCCGAATGGGTTTCTGAACGTGCAGCTGTCATCCGTGAGTTTCAGAAGAACTCCGCTGTCTTTGAATACGGCAGCAAACACTTTCTCGGTGTCGGACAGCTGCCGCCGCCAAAGGAACGGGATTTGATAATTCGCTACACGCTAGAGAGACCTTGGGCAATGGGCGTATCCGAGAACGGGAATTTTTCAAGATGTCGCCTGAAACTGCATATGGTGTGCTTGTTGATATTGCAAATTTGCGAGGTGATATTGAAAAATTGACGTTGTATGCACCGACGGCTGCGCAAATAGAAGAACAAGATGTTCAGGACAGTCGGTCAAACAAACGCTCAAACAACTCTTTCAAGCTGCTCAATATTGCTGTTGGAGAAACGATCTCGTTTTTGTATGACGATGAAATTACTGCAACCGTTGCAGATGATAAGAATCAGGTTAAATATGAGGATGAAGTCTACTCTGTGTCGAAATTGGCAGGAAAGTTGCTGATTGAGAAACACGGCTGGTCTGAAAACGCAAGTGTAAACGGTTGGATGTATTTTACAAAGGACGGTATATCCTTGAGTGATTTACGCGATAAAATCGAAGCTGCTGAATAAATCGGTTGCGTAAACGGATAGAATTGTCTCCCGCCAAGCGACCAAATCCCAACCCGAATCTGTTATAATATGACTGTAAGGTAAAAACACCGAGCAGTCATATTATTTTTTTGGAGGTACATCATGACCAACATCACAGAAATCGTATTTATTCTCGACCGCAGTGGCTCCATGGCAGGACTGGAAGCGGACACCATTGGCGGATTCAATGCTATGCTTGCAAAACAGAAAGCGGTAGATGGCAAAACATGGGTCTCCACGGTGCTGTTTGACCATGTGTCCGAGGTGCTTCATGATCGAATTCCGCTGGAGAGGGTTCCCGCAATGACGGAGAGGGACTACAGCGTCCGCGGCTCAACGGCGCTTTTGGATGCAGTTGGTGGTGCGATCCGTCATATCCGCAATATTCATAAGTATGCAAGACCGGAGGATGTACCGACAAAAACGATGTTTGTCATTACGACCGACGGCATGGAGAATGCAAGTCATCAGTACGATTACGACACGGTGCGCGACATGATTGAAGAACAGAAAAAGCACGGCTGGGAATTCCTGTTCCTTGGCGCGAACATCGACGCGGCGGCGGAAGCAAAGCGGTTCGGCATTGATGCAAGCCATGCGGCAAACTACCATTGCGATGAGGTCGGCACGGCAGTCAACTATGAAGCAGTAAGCGATGCCATCGCACAGGTTCGCTGCGGTGCGCCGCTTGCAAAAAACTGGAAAGCCAAAATCGATGCGGATTACAAAAAGAGAGGTGGAAGAAGATGATCGGTGCAATTCTCGGTGATATCATCGGCAGCCCCTATGAATTTGACCGCGGGGACAAAACGAAGGATTTCCCGCTGTTCTGCCGAGAATCGGAATTTACCGACGACACGGTTATGACGATTGCTGTCGCGGAAGCGCTTTTAGATGCACAGCCAAAAGCGGAGGACGATTGGATTCGTCGCCGTCTGATCTCGTCAATGAAAAAGTGGGGGGCAAAATATCCTGATGCAGGCTATGGAACGGGTTTTATGCTGTGGCTGATAAAGGAGAATACGAAACCGTACAACAGCTTTGGCAACGGTTCTGCCATGCGGGTGTCTGCGGCAGCATGGATTTATAATAACATCGAATCTGTCCGACACGCCGCTCGTCTGACCGCCGAAGTGACACACAACCATCCTGAGGGCATCAAGGGTGCCCAAGCCACGGCAAGTGCAATCTTTCTTGCTCGGACGGGACACTCAAAAGCGGAGATCAAAACTTACATTGAGCGGGAATTCGGATACGATCTGTCCCGCACCTGTGACGAGATCCGCCCGGGTTACCGCCATGTGGAATCCTGCATGGAAACCGTCCCCGAAGCGATCACCGCATTTCTGGAAGGGGACAGCTTTGAGGATGTCATCCGTACGGCGGTTTCACTCGGCGGAGATTGTGATACATTGACTGCAATTGCCGGCAGTATTGCCGAAGGGTTTTACGGTGTGCCGGAGGAGCTGCATAAAGAATGTATGCGGCGGCTGCCCAAAGATATGTTGATGGTATTAGAGCAAATTGATCTGTATTTGAAGAATCTGGTAATTTAACGTGTGCAGCCAATAAATGAATTTTTGAGGTAATTGATATGATGATCAGTCCACAGAGTTATTATGAAATGCATCTGAAAGGGAAGTCCGAAAAGGAGATTCGTTCCGTCATCCGTGAACTGAAGCGTGAGATCCGACGTCTGAAAAATATCATGGAACATCCTGAATACGGGAGTACATATCTGAGTGAGCCCACGGAAGAAGTCCGTATTTGGTGCACAAGAATGTATCTGGAACGGGCAATTGAAGCGATGTCCGAGATAGGTATTGCTCATATTCCTTCTCGCGAAGAACGGACTTCACGGAAGTTTCAAGAGAATATTGACTATATAAAGAGCATCAAATTAGAGATTGGTGACTTTCATGAAGGATATGCGACCTATATTATCACCATTGATGATGAACACATCTATTTTGATATGAACCATTCCCTGTATTTGAAGCCGATGAATTTGCCTGAACATATGCCCAATACAATAGATTATCCGATGCCAAGGTATGAATTTCTGGACGAACTGCGTGAATTATATATTGGTGAATGGCGCAGTACATATTTCCCAAAAAGATACGGAGAAGAATACATGGTATGTGACGGGATGGAGTGGTCGGTGGATATCGAATACTCCAACAGAGAAAAGCCGGTTCATTATGGGGGAGCCAATTCATTCCCTTATAATTTCAAGAAATTCAAACGGCTGTTTGGCATTGAAGAATGATCTGCATCGACACAATCATGTGTTTCAAATCAATGCCTTAACGCAAGTTAGTTACAATGTGGATCCATATACTGCAGAAATTCTCTGAAAAGATATATTGATCGTAACAATAGTTATGCTTTTGCTGCACTTGCACAATCTTTGAAAACGTGATATAATATTATCAATACAGATAGGTATAGCATTTGCTTTTTGATGAATCTTCAAGAGGTGATATCAATGCCAATCCAAATCATCCGTCAGGACATCACAAAACTGAAAACCGATGCCATCGTCAACCCGTCAAACGAGGATCTGATCCCCGGCGGTGGTGTCGACGAAGCGATCCATGCCGCTGCAGGTTTCCGACTTGCCGATGCTTGTGCAAAACTCGGCGGCTGTGAGCTTGGACAGGCAAAGATCACACCTGCATTTGACCTGCCGTGCAAGTATGTCATTCATACGGTCGGTCCGATC
>JAFUKI010000126.1 GCA_017467815.1 Clostridia bacterium | reverse complement strand
TTTATTCAGCGTGACAAGAACCTGGATGAAATTGCATTCCTGATTTCTTCTGCCGATAACACCACCATTTCACTGAACAATAAGAATTACTTCACGCTCAATTCCGGCAATGCTGACGTTCTTGCTTCTGTATCCGGCATGAAGAATGCAAACTTTATCACTGGAGAAAACACCATCATTGTTGTCAATGAAAACGGAAAGCTCAAGACCCACAAGGGTATCTACAACTCCACACTGTCCATCCAGGATGGTGCGAATGTAACCGTTGTTATGGAAAACGAAGTGGGTTCCACCGAAACACTGAAATATATGTACATCAGTGACGGTAAACTGGGTAACTACACCAGCGACGCGGAATATGTACGTATTCTGGCAATCAACGGTGTAGTACTGGAAAATGACAAGACTTACTTTGAATACACAGTCTATAACTTCAACAGCAACACCGTAGAAATGAAACTTTCTGAATCCGCTTCTCTTGAAATCGGTGAAGATTACAGAACTGGCAACGATTCCTGCATCACCACTGAAAAGGCAGACCATATCACAGAAGGTTTTGTAAACGGTCACACTGCATCCACTCTGACAATTGACGGTACCACAACTCCTCTGGCTGATAAGTTTATCTCCATTGTGATCAAAGAAGATCATACCATCGAAAATGTGACCCACACCGATCTGTATATGATGCACGTTGAATATGTTGTAAGCGGCGGTGAAATCGTTCTGATTATCGCGGAAAAAGCTCCTGTATTCACCGCAGAAGTAAATGAGAACACCATTCAGATCCAGGCAGACTTCGATATTGCAGATTTTGATATGACTACACTTGGACTGAGCAGTATCCTTGTAAACGATGAAGAAATCTCTGTTTCCGATATGACCATCGCAGCAGACAATGGCACCATTGTTATAACCTCCGCAGGAGAACTTACTGAAGGTGAGTATTCTGTAACATTCACCCTCGGCGGTAAGACATTCACAGTTGACTTTTCAATCTAAGGACTATAAAACACATACGTTGATCGAATAATGGAAAACACCCGGATTCTGGATTCTGAATTCGGGTGTTTTCTCATTTATGTGTGAAGAAAACACGCAGCGAATGACAGCAATAGTAATGTATAAATGAATATTTTCATGAATATTTTGTATGTTCATCCATTGACATATGCATAAAAATTATGTATAATATTCTAAGAGAATAGTATAGTGTATATTTATGGGTATTTTTCAAATAATACCTAAAATAATTATGAATTGAGAAAGGCTTTGTGTTTATGGCAGACAATATCAAAATTACTAAACGAGACAGAAGAATTGCCGTCTTTTCTCTTTTGTTTTCACGTGAATTTGACAAAGATACAGATATAATGGAATTTTACAGACTTGCTGCTGAAAATACAGAAGTGGCATTCAATGCGTATGTAGAAAAAACTTTTTTAGGTACCTGCGAAAAAACAGCAGAGATTGATGCGGAAATTGAAAATATATCTGTAAACTGGAAGATATCCCGTATGTCCCGTGTGACCAGATCCATTCTGCGTCTTGCTGTATATGAAATGCTGTATACAACCGCACCTGCCAAGGCAATCATCAATGAAGCAGTGGAGCTGGCAAAGGAATATGATGACGATGCTGCACCTGCATTTATCAATGGAATTCTGAACAAGGTCGCCAGAAAACACGATAAAATTGCCGATATAGCAGAAACCCAGGCAGAATGAAAAAAGTTTATCTGGGACTGGATACAAGCAATTACACCACTTCCGCTGCCATTAGCACAGAAGATGGGGAAGTGCTCCTGAATGAAAAACTGCTTCTTCCCGTAAAAGAAGGCGAGCGTGGTCTGAGACAGAGTGATGCTGTCTTTCTTCATGTAAAAGCATTGACCGCTGTTGCCGATGCTGTAAGAGATTGTCTGGCTTCATTTGATGAGGCTGTCAGGATTGAAGCGATCGGCGTATCTGCCAGACCGAGAGATGGAGAAAACTCCTATATGCCGTGTTTTCTTGTAGGAGAGGGTGTAGGCAAAGTTCTCGGTGCATCCATGGGAGTACCTGTATATACCTTTTCCCATCAGGCAGGACATGTTATGGCTGCCGTCCACTCAGCCTGCCGTCATGATATAGCGGAAACGGAAAACTATATAAAAACATCCTTCTACGCCTTTCATGTATCCGGCGGTACCACAGAAGTTCTGCAGTCCGATCCTGACAGCGAAAAGGTTTTGCATATAACAAAACTCGGCGGTACAATGGATCTGAATGCCGGACAGGTGATTGACAGAACCGGCGTGCGGATGGGTATGCAGTTTCCGTGCGGTGCCGTAATGGATGGTCTGGCGCTGGAATATGGCAAAAAGCAGCCGAAAGACAAGATACATGTGAAAGATATGTTCTGCAATCTTTCCGGCATTGAAAATAAAGCAGAAAAATTGTGGAAGACAACAGGGAATACTGCAGAAGTCAGCTCTTATGTATTTTCTATGATCGGACGTACATTGGAAGAAATGACGCTGCAGCTGCTGAGCAATCACGAAAAGTATCCTATCATTTATGCCGGCGGTGTTATGAGCTCCCTGTATATTAAACAGATTTTGAATAAGTACGGTGTTTTTGCCGAAGCGAGAATGTCATCTGACAATGCTGTAGGAACATCTCTCTTGGCAAGACACAGACACATGGAATGCAGGAATGGAGCAGAAAACTATGACAAGTGAACCTGCCGTACAGAAATTTCCCGGCGCCCTGACTGTTTCTCAACTGAATGAATATATAAAGCACATCTTGGAAAGAGATCCGAGACTCAGTGATATTTACGTCAAAGGGGAAATTTCCAATTTTAAGAACCATTACGGAACAGGGCATTACTATTTCACCTTGAAGGACGAGACGGGAATGCTCCGTGCTGTTATGTTCAAGGCTTCTGCACAGAAAATGCCTTTCATACCGGAAGACGGCATGAAGGTAATCGCACATGGCAGAATCTCGGCTTTTGTAAGAGACGGTCAGTATCAGATTTACTGTGATTCCATGGAACCGGATGGTGTGGGCGCCCTTTACATTGCCTTTGAACAGCTGAAACGTAAGCTGGAAAGCGAAGGATTGTTTGATCCGGCAAGAAAGCGTCCGCTACCGAAAATTCCTTCGAGAGTTGGGATTATCACCTCGCCCACCGGTGCAGCAGTACGGGATATGATCAATGTGTGCGGCAGAAGATTTCCTTTTGCAACACTTGTTTTGTATCCTTCATTGGTGCAGGGACCTGATGCACCTCCTCAGCTGATTGCCGGTATGCGGTATTTCAACGAAAAGTCTGATGTGGATGTGATCATCATCGGACGAGGCGGCGGTGCCATTGAGGATCTCTGGGCATTCAACAACGAAGAACTGGCCCGTGAGATTGCTGCATCTTCCATTCCGGTAATATCCGCCGTAGGGCATGAAACAGATTTTACCATATGCGATTTTGTAGCCGATAAACGTGCACCTACACCTTCGGCAGCAGCAGAACTTGCCGTACCGGATACCGCTGAACTGAAAAGAAAGATCGGCAACATTGTAACCCGAGAGTCCGGTATATTGCGGACAATACTGGCACGTTACAGAGAACGCCTTACAACCTACCAGAATTCCCGTGCCCTGACAACGCCGCGGGCTTTGATCGACGACAAAAAGATGCTTGTGGCAATGCTGTCCGAAAAGCTGGAGCGAAGTGAGGAGTATCTGCTGAACAACAAACGTTCCGTACTGAAAAATAATGCAAGTACGCTCAGTGTGCTGAATCCATTATCTGTACTGGCAAGAGGTTTCAGTGCTGTCTATACCGATGACGGATCACTGCTGAAATCTGTAAATCAGCTGCAGGCAGGCGAAAAGATCCATGTACGTGCAGAAGACGGCGCAGTTCTTGCTGAAGTTATCGAAGTACAGAAAAACGACAGAGACAATAACGAGGGAGTTACTGATGGAAAACAATAAACCGAATGAAAATCTGACCTTTGAGACAGCGATTGCACGTCTTGAGGAGATCGTAAGAGCCCTGGAGAGCGGAAATGCTCCTCTGGATACATCCCTGTCCCTGTTTGAAGAGGGAGTATCTCTGGTAAAGCTGTGTAATCAGAAACTGGATACCGCAGAGCAAAAGGTAAAAATCCTGACAATGGGTGAAAACGGTACGCTGACTGAAACTGATATGAAGGTTTGATTTACTGTATCCCATGCATTCCAGCGTTTCCTGAAATTTTTCATTTCTACTTGTTCGTCGCGAAATGCGGCAGATGGAGATTATTATGGAAGAGAAAGTCCTGACAATCGACACTTTGTTAAAAGAAGCAGCCGACAAGACCGAAGTTGCTCTGAACCGATATCTGACAAATGAATATGCCGGCGATACTGTACTGGCGGATGCCATGCGCTATTCAGTTCTGGGCGGCGGCAAGAGAATACGGGCATTTCTCGTGCTTACTGTAGCCAAACTGTTCGGTGCATCCGAGGAAGCGGCCATGCCATTTGCCTGTGCCATGGAAATGGTACACGCTTACTCTCTGATCCACGACGATCTGCCTTGTATGGATGATGATGATCTGCGCCGCGGAAAACCCTCCTGCCATCGGAAGTTTGATGAAGCAACCGCGCTGTTAGCCGGTGATACTTTGCTTACATACGCCTTCGAGGTGCTTGCCTCCAATGAGTATGTGTCTCACAGATCCATCCGGTATGCTGTACAGACACTGGCAAAAGAAGCAGGGGCTTTGGGTATGGCAGGCGGTCAGACACTGGATCTTGCCAATTCCGTAAGCGGATATAAGGAACTTCGGAAGATTCATATGATGAAAACCAGTGCTTTGATCCGTGCAGCCTGTTTGCTCGGCTATTATGCAGCCTGTGATAAACCGCAGAAGGATGATATTATGAATCTGCAGCTGTACGCTGAAGCCATTGGACTTGCCTTCCAGATTCACGACGATGTACTGGACGTAAAGAGCGATACAGCCACGCTTGGAAAATCCATCGGCAGTGATGAGAAGAACAACAAGAAAACTGTGCTGTCCTTTATGACACTTGCGCAAGCGGAAGAAGAAGAAGCACTGCTCACCCTCCTTGCCGTAGAAGCGGTTTCGGATTACATGGAAAGTGATGTACTCTGTAAACTGGCTATCTGGCTTCTTTCCAGAAAAAAATAATGAGACTGGACGTATTTTTATATCAGAATGGTTTTGCCAGAAGCCGTACCCACGCCGCATCCCTGATAGCTGAAGGGTATGTTACGGTCAATGGTAAAGTCGCCTCGAAGCCATCCGGCGATATCACAGATAACGATACTGTCAACGTAACCAGACCGGAAGTTTCCTACGTCAGCCGCGGCGGGTTAAAGCTGCATCATGCCATTGAATCCCTGCAGCTGGATGTACATGGTATGCGTGGTGTGGACATTGGCGCGTCAACCGGTGGATTTACGGATTGTCTTTTGGCGCATGGTGCGGAGTATGTTGTCGCAGTGGATGCCGGGAGCGGGCAGTTGGATAAAACCCTGGTTCAGAATGATCGTGTTCTGAATATTGAAAACTGCAATGCCCGCTATCTGACGTCAGAAATCATCGGCGGCAAATGTGATATTGCGGTAACGGATGTATCCTTCATTTCGCAAACACTGATTATCCCCTGTATCCCAGAGATTCTTCATGATGAGGGGATCTACATTGGATTGGTGAAGCCGCAGTTTGAATGCGGTAAAGAAGCACTCAATAAAAATGGGATCGTTAAAGATAAAAAATATCATCTTGCAGCAATCTGTAAAGTATATGACTGTCTGAAAGAGAACGGTCTAACACCCTTTGAAATTCTTCCATCACCGATTTTCGGCGGCGATGGCAACACAGAATTTCTGATCGCTGCCGTATACGGAAACAGCAAAGTATGTTTTCCAATAGAAAAATGCAAAAACATCGTATTTGGTTAAATATTTTTATATAGTCAAATTTGAACCTTATCCCACAATGGAAGGAAATAGAATATGAAGATCAAAAGACACAACAAGATTCTGGAAATCATTGAAAATTATAACATTGAGACCCAGGAAGAATTGATTGAAAAACTGAAATTTGCCGGATACGAGGTTACGCAGGCCACTGTATCGCGCGATATTCGTGAACTGAAGCTTCTGAAACAAATGTCCGATATGGGGACCTATAAATATGTGGTACCCAAAAGTACTCCCACGGAAAACCATCACATCTACAACAGAGCCATCTCAAGCTCTATAAAAACAGTCGAATCCGCTTTCAACGATATTGTAATAAAAACATATCCCGGTATGGCACAGGCTGTTGCTGCCGGTGTGGACACACTACA
>JAFUKI010000125.1 GCA_017467815.1 Clostridia bacterium | reverse complement strand
GGGATAGACGAACAGCACATACGGGAGGTTGGTTAGGATCAGTTTTTTCATGTTCATAGCTGCACGCTCCGATCTTTGACCTTGACTTTCTCCCGGTCAATGGTTCTTTGTTCGGCCCTCTGTGCCGCCTTTTCCTTCGCCTTTGCCAGACGCTCCCGGATAGTCGGCTTTTGTTCACGGGCCATTTTCTTGTTTGCGAACTCCTGGAAGGCTGCCGTGATCGCGTCTGCGTCCCGGCTCTTGAAGAACACCATATACCGCGGCTTTTCCGCCGTGGTGTCTTTCTTCAGGGCGAAATCCACGTGGTACTTTTTTGCGACCGCCGTAAACGCCTTGATATTCTTGTCGGTGATCTCGATATTTGCCAGCCCCGCGTTCTGCCCCGCAAGCTGTTTCAGGCTTTGCTTGCCTCGGTGTATCTTTGTGCCTTTGTTCTTCTGCGCCTCCAAAAAGGCTTTGAGTGCCTTTTCAAGCGTCTGCTCGCTGATCTTGGCGCCGTCAATGATAATGGCTACTGCCTTGCCGGTTACTTCTTCCTGCATTTACTCACGCCCCCTTCGTCCGTCCCCGTAAAGGTCATGCGAGACCAGGGAGGAATAATAGCTGTTGATGGTGGAGGGCGCGTTATACAGCGCCGCCAGGAGATATTTCTTGATATTGCGGACATAGGTGGTATTGTCCCTCATGCAATCCATCACGTACTGAACGTGGGAGCTGTCCAGCTTCAGGAAACGGGATTTTACAACCTCAGCCGGGAAATCGTCTCCGGCTATGTGGATCGTCTTTCTTGCCGAGCATACGGTATCCACGATGAGCTCCGCGATCTCGTCAAGCTGTTCACGGTCCATCTTCGGGTCCTGAATGAGAATGTCATAGTCGATATTCTCCAAAACGATCTCACGGTATGTTTCTCTTGCTCCCATCCCATCCGTTCCTATCCGTGAGCGTGTGCGCTCACCGTCTCCCGTGGGGGTATGGGGATTTGATGGGATAGGATTTGATGGTTCAGTAATTGATAAATCAGTTTTTGATTTATAGTTACTTGATATATCTATATTTAATTGTGCGGGGTTTTCCTGTTCAGGTTTTCCCAAGACAGGGTTATCCAAGACTGGATTTACCTGAACTGGATTTTCCTGTTTAGGTTTTTCCCGTTTAGGTGACGGTTCTATGGGCTGTTCCAAAATGGTGTACTCGATGGCTCCGAGCTGACCGTTTTCGTTTCGGACGCGCTCACGGATCACATACCCGTGTTCCTCCAGCTCACGCACTCCGGCGCATATACTGTCCACGCCATCCTTGCAGATATGAGCGAGACCTTTTGTGGTGTAGTCCCATTCCTCCGGCAGAGAGAGCATAAGGGAGAGCAGCCCCTTCGCTTTCAGGGACAATCCCGTGTTACGCAGATGATGGTTCGACATGACCGTGTAATCACGGGTCTTGTCTATGCGGAATACTGCCATTTCCGTACCTCCTTCCTATGAAATTTGAAAGTGTTGTTTTTCGGTGTTTTCGCCGTCTGTATCCCTCCGTTATCCTCCGCAAAGGAAAACACCCACGCCCATCACGGAACGCAAGGCACAGAGGAAAGAACAGCGGTTTTTCCACCCTAATTCATACATTTTTTCAAAGGCACAAGGAAAACAGGGCATAAAAAAACGCCACAAGATTTTTCGTCTTATGGCGTTAGGGTGGTTTATTCAATTCCTGTTTCTTCCAGCCATTCATCAAATGACTTTTTGGATATGCGGATCGTCTTTCCGATACGCACCACTTTGAAGAGCCCCTGTTGGGTAAGCTGATATGCGGAACTCCTGCTGATGTTCAACATTTGCTGTATATCCGAAACCGAATAAGTCTTGACCTCTTGTTTTTTAGGCGTTTTTGTGGTATAATTGTTCACGATAATAACCTCCGTTAGAGCCTTAATGGAGGATGGCTGTACCCAAGAAGCAAACCGTTCTTGCTAATAGTTTGCTAATAGGACGGTACGAACCACCTGTAAAAAGGCGTATTTTTGCGGTATTTACGGCATTTTGTTCATAAACATAATGACACATGCTCGTATGAAGTGTAACGAAAAGTTATTACTTGAATATCGTACGAAACGGTACGCCATACTCCTAAGCGGTAGGCCGGAGGTTCAAATCCTCTTAGCGACGTGAATAAACCGGAAAGTTTCGATTTTCCGGTTTTTTTATTTGCAGAAGCACGGGAACGTTTCATATTCTGCAGAAATTGTTTTGAATGTGTGAAAAAGCACAAAAAAATCCGGTGGAAATGCTGCCATATATTACAGATTGACATGGTATGGAGGATCTGTTAGAATATATACAGCCGAGGCGGCAAAAAGAGAAAAAGGAGACTATACATGAAAAGAATACTGATGAAAATATTTGCTTCTTTGCTTGCGGCAGGCAGCCTGGCTCTGGGTGCGTCTGCGGCGCAGACTGTACATACGGTTGTCAGAGGAGATACCCTCTGGAAGATTGCGTCCCGGTATCAGGTTGGTACCAGTGAAGTCATTGACGCCAATCCGCAGCTGTCAGATCCCAATCTGATTTATCCCGGCCAGAGCATCAACATTCCGTCCGTCGATTCCGCAGTTCTTTCCTATGAACAGCAGGTGGTGGATCTGGTGAACAACATCCGGGTGCAGAACGGTCTGAATCCCCTGAAGCACAACTGGGAACTGAGCCGCGTGGCCCGGTATAAATCCCAGGATATGCGGGATAACCGGTATTTCTCCCATACCAGTCCGGTTTACGGCTCCCCCTTTCAGATGATCCGGAATTTCGGCATCTCTTTCCGCACATCCGGAGAGAATATTGCCAGAGGATACACCACTCCGGAAGCGGTAGTCAACGGCTGGATGAATTCTGCCGGACACAGAAAAAATATTCTAAGCGGCAGTTATACCCAGATCGGTGTCGGCTATGTGGCGGACGGCAGATACTGGACCCAGATGTTTATCGGATAATCATACGAATACAGGAGCTGCTGCAGAGCAGCGGAAATATGTATGCAAACACGGGGTAGAGAGAGATCCATCCCGTGTTTGCATATTTTATCAGATTTCTGAAAAATACATCTTTGGCAGTATGATATGGTATATACATGGCAAAGGCGGGGGGGCAGAGAAGGAAAAAAGAAAACACCGGTACAGCACCGGTGCTTTGCGGGGGATCAGAGGAAACTGTCCAGCGTATCGGTGATTGCGCGGAACCAGTCCTTCTCCCGCCAGGGGGTAAAGCAGTCCCAGTTCAGCTCATCCCGGTACATCCGGACGATCATTTTGTTGTCAGCCGGAGCGGCAAGCACGTTCCAGCCTTTTACAAGCGGATGAGAAAGCTCGTGTTCTTCCACCGTCATGGATTTTACAGCGCATTCCATGGCCCGGGTCAGGTGATGTCGGATTACGGTTTCGTCCCTGTCCAGTGCGGTTTCGTCTTCGGCGATGCCCCGGTGCTGCATGGTGAGGCGGTGCAGGTCTTCAAAAACCATGTCATCTCCCGGCATAACCAGCTCATACATCTGCGCGATGACCTTATCCACCGAATGGGTATACCGATGGCCGCCGGGCAGCTTATCGGCGTGCTTGCAGAGATTGCAGGAGG
The DNA here is from genome assembly GCA_017467815.1 of Clostridia bacterium. GTDB lineage: Bacteria > Bacillota > Clostridia > Oscillospirales > CAG-272 > UMGS1696. Next base: position 886 of record JAFUKI010000125.1, on the reverse strand, counting down.
CATAGAACAGCTTTTCCAGATACCAGTGGTTGGCAAAATAGAAGTAACTCTGCACTTCCTCCGGGTCGTCGGAAATTTCCATGTACAGAAAGTCTTCGCTGTGATACAGCCTGGCGGCTCTGGAGGCCCACTGTCTTGCCAGCCTGTTGTTCCCGGTTTCGGCATACGTCCGGGCAAGCTGCCAGATCACCTGACTTTTGTAATAGGTGGGCACATCACTGTTGTAGATTTCCGTACCCAGATCGATCACTTCGTCCTTGTACTTTACCTTGTCCGTATCAAAGTACACCGACATGAGCATTTCCTTCACTTCGATGTTGCCCGGCATCCGGTGATAGGCTTCCTTCCAGACTTCCAGCGCTTCGGCGTACCGGAATTCTCTGAACAGGTCATAGCTTTTCTTCTCATACTCCATGTACAGTTCCCGCTCGTCGATCTGCTCCGCCTGCAGAAGCTCGTCCACGGTGATCCCGAAGAAACGGGCAATCTCCGACAGCAGGGTGATGTCGGGATATGCGGCGTCGTTTTCACAGAGTTTACGATATTGTTTCTATATGGTTGTTTTCACTCAATCTTTCCGATGAAACGATAATAAATCTCAATCTCCTGTTCACTTTTACCATCGGCATCTTTAACCGTTTCATGAATCACAGTCTTCTCGATCAGCGCATTCAGCAGTTCCGCAGTCAGTTCCGTCGGATTGACATACCTGCGGATGACCTCAATCCACTTCTCTGAATCAGTTTCACTTTGCTTCTGCGAATCCAGTTCAACTTTGAGTAACTGAATCTTCTCATTCAGCTGATTCTGTTCAGCCTGATACTTTTCCGACAGCATATTGAAGTTGTATTCGTTGATCCGTTCGCTCGCCCAGTCCTCGTACATC
>JAFUKI010000124.1 GCA_017467815.1 Clostridia bacterium | reverse complement strand
GCCGCTGATGGTGATTTTCCCGTGGTCGGCAGTCAGGATGGTCAGGATTTCGTCCGCTTCTCCCGTCTGGGTTTCCCGGATCACAAGCCCTTCCACTTCCAGCTCTTCCATACACCATCCCTCCTTCCCGCAGAGTTCTTTTTAGCCGTCGATTTCCTTTTTGTTGTAGCCGAAGTTGTTCAGCGCAAAGTCGGAGTCACGCCAGTTTTCCTTGATCTTGACCCACAGGTTCAGATACACCTTGACGCCGAAGAAGGCTTCCATATCTTCTATGGCATAGGTACCGATCTTTTTCAGGGTTTCACCGCCCTTGCCCACGATGATGCCCTTATGGGATGCCTTTTCGCAGAAGATTTCCGCACGGATCCGCAGCATATCCTTTTCTTCGGTGAACTCTTCGATCACCACAGCGGTACCGTGGGGCACTTCCTCGGACAGGGTACGCAGCAGCTTTTCTCTGACGATTTCGGCGGCAATCTGCTTTTCCGGCTGGTCGGTCAGGGTATCGGAAGCAAACATCCAGTCCCCTTCATACAGGAACTGTCCTGCTTCTTCCAGTACGGCGTCCACGTTCTTGCCGGATTCGGCACAGGTGGGCACTACAGCGTCGAAATTATGCAGTGCGGCATATCCGGCGATGGTTTCCGCCAGCTTTTCACGATTGATCAGGTCAATCTTGTTCAGCACCAGCATGGAAGGCAGTTCGCTTTTTTTGATCTGTTCAATCAGCTGTTTTTCGATGTCCCCTGCCGGATGACCTGCGTCGGCGATGAGGATCACAGCATCCGCTGCCCCCACGGAGGAACGGACGGACTTCATCATGTAGTCGCCCAGTTTGTTCTTTGCTTTGTGTACACCGGGGGTATCGAAGAACACATACTGATCTTCCCCTTTTGTCAGTACGCCCATAATGCGGTTTCGTGTTGTCTGGGGTTTGGAGGAGACGATGGCGATCTTTTCCCCCATCATATGGTTCATAAGTGTGGACTTACCTACATTCGGGCGTCCTACGATAGCAATAAATGCGGTCTTTTTCATATTTTTCACTCCAATGTTTTTTATCTCGGCAATCCGATGTTTTCCATAATCTCTTTCTGACGTCTGCGCATATCTGCATCGTCTTCTTCCGACAGTTCGTGGTCGTAACCAAGGAGATGCAGCATGGAATGTACGGTCAGGAAGGCTGTCTCTCTGGCGAAGCTGTGACCGAATTCCTTGGCCTGTTCTTCCGCCCTCTCCAGGGACAGTACAATATCCCCCAGTTCCGCCGCCATGCCTTCTTCCGGCATATCATCCGGCTGCATGGTGTACATGGGGGAGGACAGCACATCCGTGGCGGAATCCTTTTCCCGGTATTCCCTGTTCAGTGCGCGGATGCCTTCGTTATCCGTGAAGGTGACCGATACAATTACATCATTTGTGAATTTTTCGTATTTCAATGTACCGGCGATTGCCTTTTTGATTCTGGATTTCAGGGCGAAGCCAGTTTTATGGATGGTCTGTTCGTTTGCCCAGTATATTTTGATCTTCATGTTTTCTCTCACTTACTGTTGTCTCTTCTGACGGTCGGTTTGAAACGGGTTTTGGTTCTTTCTGCCATGTGTACCTTGTGTTCGTGTTCGTATTTCTCATAGGCTACGATGATCCGCTGTACCAGGCGATGACGGACTACATCCCGTTCCGTGAACTGGTGGATGGCGATGTCGTCGATGTTTTTCAGAATCTGTACTGCTGCCGCAAGACCGCTTTTTTTGCCGAAAGGCAGGTCGGTCTGGGTAAGGTCACCGGTGACAACGATATGGGAACCGTTGCCGAGTCGGGTCAGGAACATCTTCATCTGTTCCGGTGTTGTGTTCTGGGCTTCGTCCAGGATGATGAAGGAATCGTCCAGGGTTCTGCCGCGCATATAGGCAAGGGGAGCAATTTCGATTGTCATTTTTTCGATCATACGCGCGCAGTTTTCCGGACCCAGCATTTCATACAGGGCATCGTACAAAGGACGCAGGTAGGGGTCGATCTTGCTCTGGAGATCACCCGGCAGAAAACCCAGTCTTTCCCCTGCTTCCACAGCCGGTCTTGTCAGGATGATACGGCTTACGTCGTGGTTTTTCAGTGCCTTTACAGCCATGGCTACGGCAAGGTAGGTTTTTCCCGTTCCGGCAGGACCGATGCCGAGGACGATCGTATTTTTACGGATGGCATCCACGTATTTCTTCTGCCCAACGGTCTTGGCTTTGATCGGTTTGCCGCGGACCGTTACCAGGAAGCAGTCATCGTCAAATGCGGAAAGTTCATCCACACGCCCGTCCTGTACCATACCGATAACATAGTCCACGCTCTGGTCGGTGATTTCTTCGCCCAAAGAACAGATACGCTTCATGTATTTGATACAGTCCGCTGTCATATTGACGGCGCTTTCTTCCCCGTCGATCACGATGGTATCCCCTTCTTCACCGGCGGACATCTGGTTGGTGATACGGACGGAAAAGGCGTCTTCCAGGCGATTGATGTTTTTGTCGTAACTTCCGAAAATTTTTCCCGTCATTTCGGAGCTGGGTATTCCGATTTTCTTCTGCATATATTCTCCCGTACAGTTTGATACTGTGTATATTTCATTCTGGATTTATGATTCCCCGGTATTGTCTGCGTGGGCAGTGAACTCCACGGTTTTTCCGATATCCTTCAGGCAGTACAGAAGGCAGTCGATACGGTATGCGTCTTCTGTCTGCGTGATGCTGATGCTCTGGGAAAGCAATTCGCCTTCACCGATGGCTTCGTTCATTTTTTCGCGCAGTGTCTTCATGGCGAGATCTGCGGCTTCTTTTGGGGATATGGTTTTCGTCTCCATGGTGTATTCCCTGTAGGTGGTGGTGGATACCGTTACGGGTATCGTCCATCTGTCAAACAGGCATACTTCTTCCATCCTACATATTGTATCATAAGTTGTATACGGAATTCCAGCGTTTCTGAAAAGATTTATGTTTTTTTTGAAAATTTTTATTGTTTTTTCCCTTTTTTCCTGTCCGGTATATACTTTTTCTTCCTGTTCCAGGGTTATTTCCACGGAAATGGGACAGGCAACCTTGGCGAGCACCCGTCCGGATGCATATTCCAGGCGATACTGATCCTCTTTCCGCATCTGTATTACACCGCTGATCAGCAGTTCTCCGGGCATGACCACATCCCCTACACCAACGGCACTTTCTCCCTCCTTTACTTCAGCAATGACCACTTCTCCGGCTTCCGAAGCAATCACGTTTGCGTATACCCCTTCCGTTTCTTTTACCACATCCGGCTTCTTGGATTCCCTTACCTGTACATCTGCTGTTGTACCGTTCATGTATACGGAAATCCACGCAATGCTGTCACTTTCCGCGCGGAAACGGGCATGGAGGGTGTCGAAATCAATTCCCGGATGCCAGTCTCCGATACCGCATCCGAGTTCCGTCAGCAGTTCCGTAATTTCACTGTCCGGTGTGTCCGTGTTTCCCGTAATCTCAAAGTTCCAGATCAGATTCTGACTGTACAGGCACCAGAACAGCAGGACAAGCAAACCGGCAGGGATACCCGGACGCTGTCTGATAAACCGGATCCATTTCGGTAATCCGCATAGCTCCCCTACAGTGTACGGAATACATTCCATTTCGGCTGCTTCACAGAAATGCAGGTATTCATTTTGCGGTATTGCGACGGATACGCCCTCACCGTGTACAACCTCTTTATAGAATGGGATCTGCTCACGAAAAAGGAGATTCATGATTTTTCCGCGGCAGCAGATATCTGTGATGATCCACTGATATCCGGCTAAGATATGCCACAGCCATTCAAACATCCTTTCCCACCTTCTCTCCGAATCGGATACTTTCTATCGTTCCGTGTACAGTCAGGTTATCACTGTGGAAATTTTCCAGATACAGTCCCTCTCCGTATATGCCGCAGTTTCCGCGCGCGGTTTTCAGCACAATGGCGGTATCGTCATATTCCAAGATGCCGACACAGCCGTAAAACTGTATTTCGCGGTTCCATTTACAGTCCAACAGGGGCATTATTTCAAGACCTTCCAAAGGATAACCGCTGAATTCCGCCAGATTTTCCGTCATTGTTTTTTTACGTTTCTTTTGGGATTTTTCTGACAAGTTCTTTACCTCCGTGTCATAGGATTATACAGTTCCGGTATTACTGTATGCCGGCGGGGAATTCATCATGCCTTGGAGATTCGTGTGAAATGACAGAAAGTAAAGCAATATGTGTAATTCCCGCACACTTCGTATTGGTTCGCCGCATAAATGCGGCAGATGGAGGATTATTATGAAAATACGACGGTTTCTGCTCGTTTGCGGGATTCTTCTTTTCGTTGTTTTGCTTTGTACAAATGCGGATGCGGCGGGCGGGGCATTTATTACGGCGATGGACAATTTTCTCCACAAGCTCCTGCCGGTACTGTTTCCCTATATGGTGATTTCCCGGCTGTTTATTTCACAGGATCTTTTATCATCCCTCTCACTGGTTCTGCCCATACATAAAATTTTCCGGATCCCTGCCGGTGCTGCTCCTGTATTCTGGCTGGGGAATCTGTGCGGTTTTCCGGTGGGGGCGCAGCTGACAGGGATTCTGTACAGGAACGGGCGTATCTCCGCCAAAGAAGCTAGCCGCCTATGTGCGATTTCCGGAAATGTCAGTCCCGCTTTTGTGGTACAGGCGATTGGGGGACTGTTGTGGAATAATACGGCTTTCGGTGGATTTCTGCTGACTTTGCAGTTTCTTTCCTGTTGTGTTGTGGGAATATTCCTGGGCAGAAAAGCCGGCGATACGGTGTCGGTATCCGATATGCGGGGTGAAACCGAGGGGTTCGGAGGAGCGTTCTGCCGTGCGGTTACGGAAAGTGCGGCAGGGTGTGTTTCCCTTTGGGGATATATTGTATTCTTTTCGGTTTTGCTTGCGGTGATTCCTGTCGGGGGGATGGGCAGACTGGTTCTGGCGAGTCTGTTGGAATTTACTGCCGGAGTGGAGGAAGCGGCTGCGGCTGGGGGATTGGCAGGTCTTTTCTTTACCGGGTTTTCGATTGGTTTCGGCGGACTTTGTGTCCTTGCGCAGGTTTCCCATGCCCTTGGGAAAAACGGTATTTCGCTTGTTCCCTATATCGGCGGCAAATGCTTTCAGGGGATCGTATGCGGCATCGGAGCTGTTTTGTACGGTTTGTGCTTTCCGGCACTGCATAAGGGAGATACTGTACGGTCAACACTGTTTTTGTATACAGGTATGACGGATGGGATCGGACAATTTCTGTTTCCCGGTATTGTGGTTTTGCTGGCAGGTATGCATTATTTACTGTATTTCCCGAAAAATTCCGTGAAAACTGACGATTCTTCCGTATAACGTCAGCAAATATTGCGGAAACTATTGATTTTTCACTCAATTTTGCATATAATATTATATTGGAGAAAAGGCAGTTTATTAACGATGGGATGTGATTTTTTGAAACAGAACAAACCGGAAATTGAGCGTTTCTGCAAATTCTGTGAACGTGCTTCCGCATTGACGGATCCGGATGTCATGCTGTGCCGCCACAAGGGTGTGGTTTCTGCCGCACACGTTTGCCGGAAGTTTTTGTATGACCCTCTCAAGCGTGAACCGTCTGCACCTGTGCCGGAAGTGACGATGGAATATGTTGACCTCTGACCCAGGTATAAGATATATGCCCCTTAGCGCTATCCCCCGTCGGCGTACTGCATGAACTTATAAATTTGTATAACATAACTGGAGGACATAGAATTGATTATTGCATTGGAAGACGCTAAATATGCTCTCAGTAATTTCAGAGCCAATCTGGAAGAACTGGGCAACGCACTGCGTATTGATGAACTGCGCAAACAGGCGGAAGAACTGGAAGCCAAGACTCTCGACCCCGATTTCTGGAACGATCAGACAAATTCCGGTAAGATTCTGCAGCAGGTTAAACAGCTCAAGGACAAGATCGCCGCTTATGAAGATCTCTGTGCCAAGCTGGAAGATACCATTACCCTTGCCGAGCTGGCTATTGAAGAAAATGATGAAAGCATGACCGATGAGGTTCTGGCTGAACAGAAAGCCATTGAAGAAGAAGAAGAACGTATGCGCATCGAAATTCTTCTTTCCGGCGAATATGACCGCAACAATGCCATCGTAAGTTTCCATCCCGGTGCAGGCGGTACGGAAGCACAGGACTGGGCTTTGATGCTGTACCGTATGTATACCCGCTGGGGTGAACGTCACGGCTACAATGTGAAGCTGATTGACTGGCTGGACGGTGAAGAAGCCGGTCTGAAGTCCGCTACCATTATGGTGGAAGGTCCCAACGCTTACGGTTATCTCAAGAGTGAAAACGGTGTACATCGTCTGGTACGTGTATCTCCTTTTGACTCCTCCGGAAGACGTCACACTTCTTTTGCTTCCGTGGAAGTTGTTCCCGAATTTGATGATGACAACAATATTGAAATCAAGGACGAGGATCTGGAAATCACTGCCCACCGGTCCAGCGGTGCGGGCGGTCAGCATATCAACAAGACCGACTCCGCTATCCGTATTGTGCATATTCCCACCGGTATTGTGGTTGGCTGTCAGACTGAACGAAGCCAGCTGCAGAACAAGGAAACTGCCATGAAGATGCTGAAGTCCAAGCTGATGGAGATCAAGGAACGTGAACAGCTGGACAAGATCGATGATATCAAGGGTATCAAGACCAACATCGAATGGGGTGCCCAGATCCGTTCTTATGTATTCATGCCCTACACCCTTGCCAAAGACACCAGAACCGGTTTCGAAGACGGTAATATTCAGGCGGTTATGGATGGCGAGATCGACGGATTCATCAACGCATATCTGAAGATGAATGCCGGTAAGCAGGCATGAAGAAGGAAGAAAGCCGTTTCGCTGATTCTGTAATTTTCGAAGGGATGACATCCATCCGCGCCTGTCTTGCCGCTTATACATCCGCTTTCAACGACAGACGGATTCTGCAGATCTGGTATGACCGTGAGCGCAGTGGGGCAAAAGCGAAGGAACTGGGTTATCTTCGGGCTATGTCTGCCCAGTATGGTTTTGCCCTGACTCCTGTGGATCAGGCGTTTCTGGATGAAATTACGGTTGGCAATTCCCATGGCGGGTTTGTGGCGGAATGTACTTCCCGTTCCATGGCTTCTCTGGCAGATGCGGATACTTCCCTTTCGGAACATGGTTTTTATGTGATGATTGAGGGGATTGAGGATCCGTACAATTTCGGTTATGCAATCCGTTCTCTGTACACCTGCGGGGCGGATGGAATTATTCTGTCTCCCAGAAACTGGATGAGTGCTGCCGGGGTCGTCTGCCGTTCTTCTGCCGGCGCGTCCGAGCTGCTGCCGCTGTATGTCGCGGATGGCTGTGATGCGGTGGATATTTTCCGGAATAAGGGGTACAAGGTTCTTTGTGCCGGTATCCGGGATTCTGTATCCTCTTTCGACTGCGATATGACCAAGCCGGTGTTTCTGATCGTCGGCGGTGAAAAACGCGGAATTTCCCGGAAGCTATTGGATATGGCGGATACGGTTGTCCGGATTGACTACGGACGGGATTTTGCCGGATCCTTGTCTGCGGCGTCCGCTGCCTCCATGCTGGCGTATGAAGTGCTTCGGCAGAATCGGCAATAGATCAGAATAAATGAAAACCGTTCCGTTTCCTCGGTTTGCCGGGGCTGCGGAACGGTTTATTTTTATGGATGTTTCAGAGAATTACAGAAGGCGTGAGAACAGGATGGAGAAGATTCTGTCTCTCATCAGATTGTCGATATGTTCATGAGTTCCCGGATATTTGCCATGTTGATATACAAAGTTTTCATCGATATAGAATCTGTCCTGGGTACTGTAATTATAACAGCCGGGATCAATGACAGCACATACAGCACTGATATCCCAGATCACACGGCTCCAGGACTTGGGATGGTCAGCGGGTTCGCATTCGGCTACGATCTGGCAGAGATAATCGCCGAGAGGACTCTTACCCTTAAGATGATATTCCAGTTCGGGCAGGGTTGTGATGAGTTCGGATGCAACTCCGCTGCAGGGTACGGTCAAAATCGGTGCTGCAGATGCGTACAGAGCATTTGCGGCAATACGGTCACCCCATAAGTTGAATTCGGCACCGCCAAACCAGCGTGCATGGCTTCCCAGCCAAATTACGGCAATTCTGTCAGCGATTTCAGGGTAAGCAACCAGCGCGGAAGCAACGTTGGTAATAGCGCCGATGGCAACAACATATACACGGTCTTCGGGTGTACCCTGTTCCATAGCGATCTTGCGGATCATATCTGCGGCTTCGGAAGGAACGGGGGTCTTTTCGTCGGGCATTCTATCGGCGGAACCGCGGTAATACGGAACCGGCTTTACTCCGGGGTGAGACTTGCATACAAAATCCATAACTCTGCCGATTTCTTCGTAGCTGCGTTCCATGCCCTTTCCGAAGTTATAATCACTTTTGGGATTGTAGAAAGGTGCGGCGGTTACTGCCAGCAGTTCAATTTCTATGGGAGAAAGAAGTGCCAGAGAAAGGGCAAACTGGTCGTCGATTTCATTGTACGTGTCCGTGTCCAGAATGACTTTCTTGCGGGACTTCGCTTTCAGGCTTTCGGTTACGTTGAACATTGTGGTTTTCCTTTCTTTATCGGGTAATTTCTGATTTTCGGTTTTGTCGTCCAAAGATAGTTTGTCAAACTTTTACCGATGTTTACTTCAGATATGCAAACATCATTTTGAAAATTTTGTCACAATCCAGCTTTTCGATATGTTCGAAGGTACCTTCGTATGCACCGAATTCGTATCTGTAGTTCTTATCGGTACGGAATCTCGGCTGTTCGGTATAGGTATAATTGTCTGTGGACAGCAGTACACCGATTGCGCTTACATCCCAGATGATACGGTCGTATTTGTCTTTATCCTCGCCGGGAGCACATTTTTCCATAATTTCGTACAGATAATCGCCAAGGGGACTTTTCCCTTGCAGTTCCGCTTTCAGTTCACCCAATCTCAATACCATATTCGACGCAACACCTGAGCAGGGTACGGTCAGCAGCGGTACTTCAGAGGCGTACAGTGCGTTTACTGCATTCAGATCCCCCTGGAGGTTGAATTCCCAGCCGCCTTCCCACCGTGCATTGGCACCGAGCCAGATGACGGCAATTCTGTCACATATCTCCGGATGGGCGGTAATGGCGGAAGATACATTGGTCAGTGCACCGATGGCAATAACGTAAACCCGATCATTGGCACTGCCGTGTTCCATCGCCAGCCTGTAGATCATATCGGCTGCTTCGGAGGATACCGGTGTGTTTTCATCGGGCATTCTTTCCGTTGATCCGCGGTAATACGGTACCGGCGTATTGTTCGCGTTGGATTCACATACCAACCCCATCACCCTGCCGATTTCCTCATAACTTTGTTCCATACCAACGGCATAGTTATTATCACTTTTGGCATTGGAAAAAGGTGCCGCGCACACTGCCAGAAGGTTGATCCGTTCCTTAGCACAAAGAGAAAGGGCAAGTGCGAACTGGTCGTCGATTTCGTTGTAAGTGTCTGTGTCCAGAATTGCTTTTTTTATTGTATTGTCCTTCAGACTTTTTGTTATATTGAACATGGTATGTCACCTCACACTTCTGTCGTTTTGCCGTCAACTTGACTTACCAAAAGGATATTTTGAGAATACCATATTATTCTGCATTTGTCAATAGTTTTTCGATATTTTTCAGGCATCGCATTTTTCAGATGGATACTCTGCATCACCGATGTGTACGGAGGCAGAAAACTGAAATAAACAGTGAATAGAACCGGCTGTTTTCGTCAAAGGAGAAAATCTTCATTGCCTCTTCATTTTTCACTATTCCCTG
>JAFUKI010000017.1 GCA_017467815.1 Clostridia bacterium | reverse complement strand
CGAAGATAGCCGGAAGATCACTCTGACCACATCCGCCGTTTCGGGATCGGGTTCCATTCTGCCGTCTGCACTTTTCTGATAGCCGTAGGGACAGATTTTGCTCTGATACTCCCCACGCTGCATCTTTGCATATTTGGCACTCTTGGTTTTGATGGACATATCCCGGCTGTAATACTCGCTGATAAGGTACTGGAAAGCAACGTCCATACCGCCGGTATCGCCTTTGAGATTGTTGCTGTCATAATCATTGCTGATGGAAATGAATCGGGTATGGAACAGCGGAAATACCCGTTCCAGAAAGTATCCGGTTTCAATGCTGTTGCGTCCGAAACGGGAGAAGTCCTTGACGATGATGCAGTCGATTTTGTTTTCCCGCACCATTTCAATGAGTTTCTGTACCTGCGGACGTTCAAAATTTGTGCCGGTATAACCGTTATCCACAAATTCAAGAATTTCAGCGTTCGCATATTCCGGCATGGATGCGGCGTGAGCGTTCAGAACCAAACGCTGATTTTCGATGCTCATGCTTTCATATTTATAGTCTTCGATAGACAGCCGGATATAGAGAGCAATCACATATTTCTGCATCGGTTCAGCACCTCCTCACAGTTCTGAAATTCGCTCCGGAACTTATACTTCACGGTGATCTGGTTGTCCGGCGAAAGTTCAACCCGATCAATCAGACGGTCAATCAAAGCAGCGGTCAGTTCACGATCTTCCTTAATGCTCTTTGCATCCTGCTTCAGATTCCGGTATTGTTCGATCTGCTTTTCGATGGTTTTCAACCCATTGTCAAGCTGAATCACTTCTTCGGAAAGCTGTTCGATTTTTGCTTCATACTTCTGCTTGTAATCAAAGTATTCGTCCATGGTGAGAATATCCTGAACGAAGTTTTCGTACAAACCTTTTACCAGACCACGCAGGCGTTCGATTTCCTGTCTGCGGCTTGTGATTTTGTTCTGGATTTCGGTGCGTTCCGCAAGCTGACGTGAATCTTCGATCAGGGAAAGCGAATATGTACCGAGTGTAGTGTCCAGTTCCTGCTCCAGCATATCGGCAAGGACAGCAAGCAGTTTATCTTCCCGGATGGATTTGCTTTCGGGACAGAATTCTTTACCAATGCGGGTTCGGGTGATACAATGATAACGGTATTCCGGTTCTGTTTTAACACGCTTACCCCTTTGACGATGCAGACTGCCGCCGCAATGGGAACAGAAAATCTTACCTTTCAGAAGGTTCGACGTATAGGAATTTACGGTTCTGTTTTTATGTATCTCCGCGGTATTATTAAGAATTTGCTGAACCCTGTCATACAGTTCATGACTGATAATGGCTTCATGCGTACCACATACTGTTGTCCATTCATCTTCGGCAGCGGGAACCTGTTTGTGGTCGATGATCTTGGAACGTCCCTGCACCAGATCGCCGGTGTAAACAGGGGAGTGGAGTATCTTGTTTACCGTCCGTGTCTGCCACTTTCCGTTTCCCATCAGATTTTCGTGGGTGATTGTCCCCTGTGTTTGTTTATAGTAACTTGGTGTAATACATCCTTCTTTGTTCAGACGGAGGACGATGGTATTCAGACCTGCTCCCTCCGATGCCCATTGGAAGATCTTCTGCACCACCACAGAGGCGGCGGGATCGACAATGAGCTGGTGGCAGTCATCCGGGGCCTTGATATAGCCGTAAGGGGTACGCCCTCCGACGTATTTGCCATCCTTCATTGCCTGTCTCTGCTGTGCTTTGATTTTTCGGCTTATATCAATCGCATAAGCCTCATTTATCATGTTGCGCAGCGGAATCAGGATTCCATTGCTACTGTCATCCGGTGCAGATGTATCATAGTTTTCCGTAACGGCGATAAACCGGATATTACGGATTCGGAAATACTGTTCAATATAGTACCCGGTGTCAATGGAGTTTCTGCCGAGCCGGGACAGGTCTTTGACAATCACGCAGTTTACCTTGCCATCCTCAATATCGTTCAGCATCCTCTGAAACGCAGGACGTTGGAAAGTTCGTCCGCTTACGCCGTTGTCGATGTAGGTATCGTAAACGCTGATCTCAGGATTGCTTTCCAGAAAGGCGGCGATAATCAACTGCTGTGTTTCGATGGAAACGGTGTGGGTATGAGTATCCTCCACGGACAGCCGTACATAAACAGCGGCACGGCAGGTGTTTTCGGTTTCCGGTATCATCACCGGTATGGTTTCTTTTCTGCTTTTTCGTGCCATATCTTATCCTACCTTTCTGATTTCGTTCTGTTCCGCCAGCGAAATGAGTTTGAGTGCCTTTGCATATTCATCTTCGTAGGTGAAGGTGATCTTCAGTTCGTTTTTGCTGAGAACATGGATGGTCTTTATCATGTGAATCACCGCTTTGCGGTCTAAGGTTTCCAGTGAAGAAAACTGGGTGAAATGAGAAATCCAGCGGTTCCGTTCGCTTTTGTTCTCCCGGACTTCTTCCAGTTTTTCTTTCAGCACACGGATACTTTCACGGATGTCCTCCACCTGTTTGGTGTACTTTGCTTTGTAGGAAGCGTATTCTTCTTT
>JAFUKI010000123.1 GCA_017467815.1 Clostridia bacterium | reverse complement strand
CTTTTCCATTGAAAATTCTTCGGGGGAAGCGAGATAATCCGCCACTTCATCATACGCAATGGAAGGATAGCCTCCGAGGGTCCAGGTCAGCATCAAATCCTTTACGCCGATCTACTGCAGATTCCGCAAATTCTCGATCTGAATGTCAAACAGGGGCAGGTAGGGCACACAGGCACATTCCCAGCTGCAGTTGATCTGGACTTTGGCGTACAGTTTGTGTCCGTACTTTGCGGCGGTACGCAGGAGTTTTTCCGACTTCTCGCTGGGTCCGGGGTTGGATATGGAATAATCATTGACATCTACCGTCACGCCGCCTTTTTCAATCTGCTTGGCATTCTCACTGACCTGCATCACCGCAATCTCCGGATGCAGTGCCGCCATTGCCCGATCCATCTCCTCAGCAGACCAATTCCAGCCCCAGGCATAGTTGATCACCTCGGCAGCACTTCCCGCGTCACGGATGGCTTTGTGCATGATATTGTTCACCCGAACCGGCAGTTCGCTTTCCGTCAGAGCCGCGCAATGGGGGCAGTCATTTGCCCAGGACGACCGGCAATGGGTAGGATTTTCACTCATGGTAATATTGAAGATACCGCCGATTTCCGGGATTTCCTCGAACAGATCGCGGGTTGCGGTATACAGGTATTCCTGCCCTGCTTCCTTACTGAGACAGAGGTGGACATATCTGTTTGTCATTCTTCCGCCGATTTCCGGTTTCCCGTAGGATTCATACACGTTTTTCGGCAGCGCACGGGGCTCGTTGAAGTACAGGTATATCTTAATACCGCGCAAGGCGGCTCTTTTGATCAGTTCTTTCAGATTCTTGCGGCGTATGGGATAATCCTTGCTCATTTCCGGGTCAAAGCAATAGGGGGACAGGGTGGACAGAACGCCGTGCAGAAACAGCGCATTGATGCCCTGCTTTGCGTAACTGTCCAGCAGTATATCCGGCAGATGCTTCCGTGAATCCTCAATAAATGTATCGCCGCAGGGAGTCAGAAAACCGTGTACCAGGCGGATTCCCCCTTCCTCAGAGGCGATGTATTCCGGCTTGGTATCGGCTGTGTCCGTGAAGAAATCGAACATCTTCCTCTCGGATACATCATATCCAGCTACGGTGACTGCCAGTTTTTCGGTTGCTTCTCTCTCGGCTTCGGTCAGGGGAGCGTAGTGTATTTCCGTACATTCCGGATTTTTAGTCCCCAGTTTCACACGCAGAAAATCTTCTTTTTCCAGAACAAAATCCAGTCTTTCCCTGCTGAATCCGATCAGAGCGCAAATCTGATTATCCGGCAGCAGATCCCAGTTGTTCCGGATGATTGTGATATATCCTCTGGAAAGCCATTCCGGATCGGCTTTTCCCTGCCGCAGCCCCATCCGGACAGCTTCTTCTTCCACCTGTCCGGCACTGCATCCCAGCACATCGGCAATATTCTCGGAAGGCACCATCCGGTAATTGCGAAAAACAACCTTCTGCCAGGCAGTGGGAAATTCATTTCTTTCAAATTGGTTCTGTTTGGTCTGCATCGGCATAGTCGGTTCCTCCGTTGTTTACTGTTCTTCTATTTCCGAATTGTTCAGTGATGCAGCAGTAATTTCACCCCAGCTGTAATTCAGCAGGTATGATCCTTTGTACAGCTGCATATATTTGGGATCGCCAGAAAGATATTCGTACAGGTCACAGCCCACCCTTTCCGTCACGATCCGCCGTTTTCCGTCCACGGATTCCACAATGTCCGCAATGCCGTATTCTTCCAGCAGGTTTTTCAGACGCAGTGCAACCTTTCTGTATCGCGCAAGAGTCACGGAATTTGCCGGTTCATTTTCCCACAGGTAACTGATGGCTTCACCGGAAGACACAAATCCGCCCCGGCGATCCACCAGCAGTGCAAACAGTTCCTTGGATTTTTCGTTGCGGAATGCGATGGGTTTGCCGTTTACGAAAACGTCGAAATAACCGAATGTACGGATATACACAGCAGAATCCGCAGGTATTACCGGGGCAGATTCTGTGGTAATGTCGTACAGCATAATATAGGCCGGGGCATTGGCTGCCCCTTCGTCCGTGGTACAGATTGCTTTGATCCGCCGCTTTTTTCCGGTGCTGTCCGTATAGTCGAATTCTGCTTCCTTATTTTCCAGAAGCCGGACGTAATCGCTGTAGGCAATACCGCTTTTGGATACAAATTCGCCCAGGGACTGCTTTTTCTGCATCATGGGCAGCCATTCTTCCCTGGTGTACCCAAAGAAACGGCATACATCTTCACTGATATACAAAGGACGCACCATACCACCGGTCACTTCAAAGCCCAGCATACCGTCGGTAAAACGCATAACCAGCTCCTGCATATGTTCGTTCACATCCCGCAGCATAGAATTTTCGTGCTTCAGTTTTTCCGCTTCCATCTGTGGGGAGATATTTCTGCAGCACAGCAGGTATATCCCGGCAGAAAGTTTCAGGAAGATCCCCTGATAACGGCTGCTCACTCCGCCGGATGCGGTTGTATTGAATTCGATATGCAAAGGTTTGCCGTCCATGTCGGTCTGTACACGCTGATACAGCTGACGCAGAACACCGGACACCTGTTCCCTGTCTTCCGGCGCCACCATATTGTCCATCCAATATTCCGTAGCTTCCTCCAGTACCATGGGAATCCCTTCCGGAATCATAAACACACCGTCCTGACCGTGGATACAGCGCAGGGTACGGTTGGCAAAATCGAAGGTGAAAATTTCACTGTAGATCTGAGACAGAGCGTGGATATACCGCTGCTCCACCTGTTCTTTTTTCCGGGTGTATCGCTCGGTGATATCCGTGCAGATACACTGATAGCAATCCTCGTCTCCCACTGTGGTTTTGCCGATCCAGCCGTACAGTCTTGCTCTTGTACCGTCGAACCGCATTACGGTCAGTTCTCCCGCAATCGGTCCGTCGCTGGCGTCCACACGTTTCAGAAAGCGGGAAAATCCCGTCCGTTCCTCAATGGGAAGCATAAGGAAAATATTCTTCCGGCATTGTTCAAAGAAATCGTTATCCCCTTCGGCAGAATAATGGAGCATCCCCAGAAGACGGTCGTTGATGTAGGTAACTTCCGGCTGTTCACCGCAGGTATACTGGATAAATCCGCAGGGGATGGTTTCATTCAAGTAGTGTAGATTGGTATTTTCCGCCACGATATCCGATATATCGGACAGCACGGAAAATCCGGCAAGCGAACCGTCCTCCATAATCCGCAGATGCATGGTATCACATACATGAAGAACAGAGCCGTCCCTGCATATCAGTCGGTATTTCAGGCTTGCAGACGCAGTACCGCTGCAGAAAGACAACAGAAACATCCGATACGCATCCCGATCCTCCGGATGTACCAGAGTGAGATAGCTGTCCTGTTCATCCTCCGGCAGATCTGCGCGGTCATATCCCACCATACGGCAGAAACTGTCGCTGACCCATTCCAGGTGAGGAACGGTATCAAAGGCGTATATATGCAATCCCTCAATACATTCATTCAGGACATCTTCCGGCGTGGGAATCATTTGCTTCTCGGGCTGACTTGTGATCATAGTACACCTGTCTTTTCATGGGATTTATAGAAATAATTATATCATATTCACAACCCATTGTCAAATTTTCCTCGGTGTTTCCTTCCGGAATTTATGCACTGCCGAATCCCTTCCATTCTTCCCCTTTGAAACGGCAAAATTCCCGGAAATTATGCTGTTATTCCACAACTGTGTTTCTTCCCATTCCCCTGTTTCTATTTGTTTTTTACAGTTATTTTTCAACAGTTTAATTATTTCTTAAATGTCGGATATTGGCTTAAAAGCTCTTGACTTCCGGGGGGTTGTATAGTATAATTATGGTAAGATATTATATCTAATTTTATTTAACAGGAGGCAAATCATGAAAAAAAGCCTGAAATTTCTTGCCGGCGCACTTGCAGCTGTAACCCTGCTGTCTTCTGCCATGGCAGTAGCCGTTTCCGCTGACGCCGCTGTTTACACCGATGCAACCGTCAATAAGGCTCCGGTTCTCAATCCGTTCCCGCAGACAAATACTGTCTTTGTTCCTTCCTTTACCGACTGTGCAGCTAACGGTTTCATCAACTGCAGCAAGCACAACTGCTGGTGGTGGAATAATGTAGGCAGCAGCACCGAAAAGGCAGATTATGACAACCTGGTGGAAGTAGACCTTTCCGCGCTTACTTCCTCTTCTGACAAAAATCACAACAACAACAGCAGCACAACCTATCCCAAGAGCAATATTCCGTGGAGCATCTTCAGAAAAGGCAAAACTTCTCTCAGTGAAGTACCTGCCAAAACACCCTCATACTTATTCCCCACCGGAAGCGGCTTATACAACAGCTCCTGTCTGCTGATCGGCGGTAAGTATTACCCTGCAGACAAAATCAGCATCAAGAAGTTCTTTGAAAACAACACCTTTGAACTCACCATGAGAAAAGGTCAGGTTCATCTGATGAACACCGGTTATAAGATGTACAGTGACAACAGCAAAGTTGTTCTCTGCTACAACGACGACGGCAATCAGATCCTGAAGGCAGTCGATCACGGTACCGCTAATATTTATTTATACACAAACGGCGGTGTTCCCTTCCTGCGTCTTTCCATTACTGTTGAGATAAATAACAAATTATTCGGTAAAAACTCTCCCGTAGTTGATATCCAGGCAGCCGACTGGAATCTCTCCCAGATTGGTGACTCCACCACTATTTCCGTATTCGCAACCGAAGAATACAGCAAAGATATCGTAGTGAAGGCTGTATACGGCAAGGCTGTTATCGACGGCAACAAGGTAATTGCCGACTGCAACGGTCCCATCGTACTCATGGCTTATTCCGAAGACACATCTGCTGTATGCGGTTTTGCGGTTCTGTATGTAGGTAAGTATACGGCTTCCATCATCGACGGTACCTGGAAGCCCACTTCGAGCGGTATCTGCGGCAGCTACTGGAATCCCGATCTGTGGTGTGAAGACGGTTATGCCGTATGCGGTTGGATCCAGATGGGCAATATTTACATCCCTGTAGTAAAGGCATGTGATGACGACCACACATCCCACCTTCCCGGTTTCAATACCAAGCCTATCAAGTACTACACACTTCGCGAGCTGATCAATATCTGCCGCGGCGATCTGGATCTTGTAGTTAAACTTATCGCAGCATACAAGGAATCCGGCATCACCTACTATGATGAAAAGTACTCTGAAATCTTAAAGAATATCAAGGATCTTGATCTTCTGGATGATTACTTCGCTCAGCTTCACTGATCCAATAAACACAAATGCCCTCAACACAAAATGTTGGGGGCTTTTTTCTGTCTGTCATCCGACAACAAAAGGAGCCTTGCCAAAACAAAGCTCCTTAATGGCTTATATCATTTCCATTTCGCTCTTGACAGTATGCTTTACGCGGTCTTCCACTTCGGCACGCTTTGCATCGTTGAAGTGATCCAGTGTACCAACCAGATAACCGGTGATACGGCGGATGCGTTCAAACTTGGGCAGATCCGGTGTTTCTTCTCTGCCGCAGCCGGGACAGGTGTTGCCGATAATGCCGGTATAGCCGCATACCGGGTCATGGTCAACGGGATGGTTGATGGCGCCGTAGCCGATGCCTGCTTCCTTCATGGTACGAATGATGTTTTCAAATGCTTCCAGATTTTCGCAGGGGTCACCGTCCAGTTCGATATAGGTGATATGACCGCCGTTGGTCAGGGTATGATAGGGAGCCTCCAGGCGGATCTTGTCGTAGGCGGAAATATCGTAATATACGGGAATATGGAAGGAGTTTGTATAATATTCTCTGTCGGTTACGCCGGGAATTATACCATACTTCTTTCTGTCTATTTTTACAAATCTGCCGGACAAACCTTCTGCGGGCGTAGCGATCAGTGTAATGTTCAGACCGTGCTTTACAGTAGCCGCATCGGTCAGTTTACGCATGAAGCCGATGATTTCCAGACCCATTTTCTGGGCTTCCGGGCTTTCCCCATGATGTACGCCCATCAGAGTCTTCAGACATTCTGCAAGACCGATAAAACCCACAGTCAGAGTACCGTGCTTCAGAACTTCGGCGACGGAATCTTCCTTGTCCAGCTTATCGGAATCGATCCACACACCTTCACCCATCAGGAAGGGATAATTGCGGACGTGTTTGCTGCACTGGATTCTGAATCTTTCCAGCAGCTGGTCGATTACCAGATTTACCTTGCGTTCCAGTTCTTCAAAGAACCAGTCCGTATCCCCTCTGGCATTGATGGCAATACGGGGCAGGTTGATGGAGGTAAAGCTCAGATTACCGCGTCCGTTTACGGTTTCTCTGGATTTGTCATAGTAGTTCGCAACAACTCTTGTACGGCATCCCATGTAGGCAACTTCGGTGGAAACATCGCCTTCCTTATAGAACTGTGCGTTGAAGGGGGCATCCAGGAAGCTGAAATTGGGGAACAGACGCTTTGCAGATACACGGCATGCCAGCTGGAACAGGTCATAGTTGGGATCGCCGGGATTGTAGTTCACGCCTTCCTTGATCTTGAAGATCTGAATCGGGAAGATAGGCGTTTCTCCCTGGCCGAGACCTGCATCGGTAGCCAACAGAATGCTGCGCATGACCAGTCTTCCTTCGGGGCTGGTATCCGTACCGTAGTTGAGAGAGGAGAACGGAACCTGTGCGCCGGCTCTGGAATGCATGGTATTCAGATTATGAATGAGCGCTTCCATCGCCTGGTAGGTGCTGCGTTCAATCTCTTTTGCTGTATATTTTTCAATGACTGCGGCTTCTTTGGCTGCCTTTTCGCCGAACAGGGGAGTAAATTCCTTGGTCAGCGCTTCGGTCATTTCCTTGGCAGAACCCATCTTCGGTTCAATGCCGTAGTTTTCCTTGATCTTATTCAGCAGATCTTCGGTGAATACATCGGCATCCGCACCTTCCGGCAGAACATCGCCCATATCCAGTGCTTTGGCAATATTGCGCTTCAGGTGTCTGCTATAGGTCTTGCGCACGCCGATTGCCATACCGTATTCAAAATTAGGGATGGACTGACCACCGTGCTGGTCATTCTGGTTTGCCTGGATCGCAATGCAGGCAAGGGCGGAATAACTCATGATATCGCTGGGTTCTCTCAGATGCTGACCTTTTCCGGTAGCAAAACCATTTTCAAAGAGCTTGATGATGTCGATCTGGCAGCAGGTTGTGGTCAGGCCGTAGAAATCCATATCGTGAATATGAATATCCCCATCCTTGTGCGCTCTGGAATGCTTGGGAGCCAGTACATACAGATCATAGAACCGCTTAGCACCTTCAGAACCGTATTTCAGCATGGTACCCATGGCAGTATCGCCGTCGATATTGGCATTTTCACGCTTTACATCACTTTCGATGGCGCTCTTGAAGGTCAGGTCTTCGTAAGTGCGCATCAGTGTTGTGTTCATTTCCCGGACCTTGTTTCGTTCCGCACGGTACAGGATGAACTCTTTGGCAGTACGTGCATGACCGTTCTTGACCAAAACACGTTCTACCATATCCTGTATTTCTTCAACAGTAGGAATTTCCCCGCTCGTTCTGGTCAATTCCTCTATTCTTTCGGAAACTTCACAGGCAAGTGCCATGGCTTCATCATAATCGCTGCCGCCTACCACTTTCGCCGCACGAAAGATCGCATTTGCAATTTTTTCCAGATTAAAAGGTACCTCTCTACCGTCTCTTTTACGTATTCTGGTGATCATCATATACTCCCGTTTGTCTTTTTTCATCAAAAACACCACAATATCTTGTGGTGCTGTTTTTATATCATCATTACGTTGTATATTATAATCCAAGTCGGTCATTTTGTCAATACCCATTCCGACATAATATACCACAAATTTTCCGATATAAATTTAGATATCCTGCTGATTTTTATTTTTTTCGGAAATAAGGCTTGACAAAAAAAACAAACTATTATTTATTTTTATCTCATTTTTGAACAACTTTTGTCCGTATTCTTTATTTATTCATCTTTATGTCATTGTTTGCCATTAAGATCCCGCAATCTTCGATTTTTTTCGCCGCCATCTCGGATAGTTCGTCATACAGCAGGGGATCCGCGTGCAGCATACTGCCGAAGATGTAAACGGAATAGTTTTCCAATATATTGTTGTGCGGCTTGGAGAAGAACACATCATCGGAAATAAAGGAACCGATGGAAAGATGGGTCTGCTGGCACACCATTCCCTTCTCTGCCGTCAGCAGATTCTGACCGAACATAACGGTCTGGGTTTCCCCAATCCCCAGCAGACAAAGCAGTGTCGGCAGTACATCCAGATGACCGCCGGCTACGGATACGGTTTCCGTTTTGCCGCTGCCCGGAATATGCATGATACACGGCACATTGAATACGTCAAAAATCGTATAGCTTTCTCTGCCGGTAAGTTTTCTCACCTGCTCTGCTATTTTTTCATCCGTATTGGTCAGTGCATAATGGTCGCCGTAGAGTACGAAAATGGTATTGTCGTACAGACCGGCTTCCTTCATCTGATCAAAGAAGTAACCGATTGCCCAGTCCGCATAGTGTACCGCCTGCATATAGTCACCGAACATTGTTCCCTCATCCTCCGGGTTCAGCGTCAGTGTACGGTATTCTTCGGGGATGGCATAAGGATGATGGGAGGATACGGTGATATAAAAGGCATAAAACGGCTCTTCGTATGTTTTGATCTGTTCCATGGACTGGCGGAACATTTCCTTATCCGAGATCCCCAGAGGAAACGGTTCCAGATATTCATAATCTTCCAGTGCCGTGTAGGAATCAAATCCCTGATACGGATAGGCTGTTTCACGGTTCCAGTAGGACTTTTTATAATTATGGAACACATGGGCGCCGCTGTAACCGTTATCCTTCAGCAGAAAAGGCAGACCGTGATAATCATTGTCCGTATATTTCACATATGCCGCTTCGCTGTGGGGGGCAAAGAGAGAATTGTTTACGGCAAATTCCGCATCCGCTGTATTTCCGCCGCCAATCTGATAGTAATAGCGGTCAAAATACAGGGAATCCTCACCGATCAGCCCATTGAGATTCGGCGTCAGTTCCACACCGTTGTATTCGGCACCGATAACGAAATTCTGCAGTGCTTCGATCTGGAGGATGACCACATTCCGTCCTTCGGCAATCCCGAACCAGGGTGAATCGCTGTCATCCTTCAGTGTATACAGGCTTTTATCCACTTCGCGGTCGCTGTTCACGGACACCACTATATTCCATGTATCATATGTATGGTAGCACAGCAGTTCATTGATCAGGTATTCTGCGCGGAAAGTGCCGAAAATGCCGCAGAAAGCCACTGCAGCCGCACCAATGGCAGATACCGCAAGACCGGCAATAGGAAGTTTGCTTCTTTGGGCAGGTCTTTCTGTTTTTTTACGCCGGTTCACAAACCACAAAAACCACAGAGGCAGATCCATAAGCGGCAGCAGCTGCTTCCATCCCACCAGTTTTGCAATGGTGTCCCTGATATCGCCAAGATGATCTACCATAACGATCTGTGCCATACTGGGCAGTTTATGGACATAGGCATAATACACGCTGTCCACCGCCATGAACAGGCTGCCCACGATCACATACAGGATAACAAACAGACACTTCCCTGCACAACGTGAAAACAACCCCACAAAGGAAGTAACGCCGATCAGAATGGCAGTACCGGCAATCACGATCGCTGTTTCCTGCCCGGCAAGTCCCATCTGGCTGTAAAATACGCTTGTTTTTATGATCCACAGAAGCACCGCCAGAAACCACGGCAGACCACTGCGAATCCATGTATATGTTTCTTTTTTCAACATTATTATATAACCGGCTTTCCAGATTATTGCAGCAGAACATGATTCTGCAAAAACTACATTATAGTATAGCACATTCCAAGGCAAAAGAAAATGCCGGAAATGGAAAAATTTCTTGAGAATTTCTTAATTCCGGCATTTTTTTGCACATATTCTGCTTATTTCTGTTCGTTTTTCTTTTCCAGCGACATCAGCACATCCCCGGCGCGGATCTCTCCCTTCACCGATGTGACAGTCCAGCCGTCGGATTCGGTCAGGATCACCGGTGTCACAGGATCGTATCCGGCTTCCTTTATTTTGTCCAGCGCAAAGGACATAAGAGGCTGCCCCCTGCGTACACGATCCCCTGTTTTTACATGGAGTGTAAACGGTTCTCCCTTCAGGTTCACCGTATCGATCCCCACATGCATCAGCAATTCGATCCCGCTGTCCGCTGTCATGGCGATGGCGTGCCGGCTTTCCGGGATATTCGCGATCACGCCATCCGCCGGGGCGTACAGCTCGCCGTTTGTGGGAATGATCGCCATACCGCTGCCCAATACCCCGGCTGAAAACACTTCATCCCTTACCTGTTCCAAGGGAACCGCAATACCGTTCAGGGGTGCCACAAGTATCTCCCCGGTAGTTTCCTCTTTCGGTTGCACTTTTGGTGCGGTTGTGTTCTGCCTCAGCAGCAGTCGGAGAAGCCAGACCGCAGCACCGATCAGTACCACACCCACGGCAGCGAACAAGATAATTCTTCCTGCATTCATATTTCCACCTGCTTTGCAAAATAATACAAATACAGTATCCCCCACTCAAACCGGATTCATTCAATAAGTTCACGCTGCCGTCCATATGATTGCCTTGTGCAGAAAAATCGCCCGTACAGCTTAGACTGCACGAGCGATTCTGTTTTTCATACATTTATGCTTCCAGAGACTTCAGGAATTCCATGCACTGAGCAGCTTCGTCCATACCACTGGGTGTCAGGCTTTCGCTTTCCACAACCATTCTGATGTTGTTCTTGGAAGCGTATTCCACAACAGCCTTAACCGGTGCTTCACCTTTGCCCAGAGGAATACCGTGACCACCCTTGAAGCCGTCCTTCAGGTGGATCACACGGATCCTGTTCTTCAGTCTTTCCATAACCTGAATCGGGTCAAGACCGGCGTTGAATGCCCAGAAAGTGTCGATCTCAAAGTCGATATTGCTTCCCTTTTCCATTTCGCTGTGGATGGTAGAACCCCAGGGCATTACCAGGAATTCACCGGAATGGTTGTGGAAGCCAACATTGATACCTTCCGCTGCCATAATGGGCTGGGCGTAGTTTACGATGTCGCAGAATCTCTTGAGCTTTTCCAGAGTGCCTACGTCTGCGCTGGGCATGATGTAGTTGGGGTTGCCGATGGTCTTGTGATATTCAATGGTTTCCATAATGTTACGGGGCAGCAGACCGCTGATATCGGAGTGGGTACCGGAGCAGATCAGACCGTTATCATCCAGCATCTTCTTTACATCCGCTGCGGAACGGTCATAGAAACCTGCGAATTCTACATACTTATAGCCAAGTTCAGCAACCTTAGCCATTGCTTCTTCCATATTCTGACCCATAGCGTCGCGTACGCTGTAGAGCTGAATACCATATTCGTTTTTCATAGTAAAAATCCTTTCAAATTAAAATTGAACCAATAATAGACTCTGTCGATATTATACAACCCTAACCGGGAAATGTCAAGTTATTTGCGCAAATACGGGAAACTTTTATGCTTCATCAAATCCCATAAACGCAAGCGATTTGTAATCGCCGAACTTTATGGTTTCCGAACCCGGCATTTCATCCCGCATGGCATTGAAATGCACATCCGTCCAGATGCTGTCCATCTTCCGGCGGGTATCGTCCATATGACCGATGAACACTCTGGATGCCCCGAATCCGTTTACGAACCGACAGAATTCCGGGATGAACTTGTTGTTGTACAGATTCAGACCATTGCGTCTGCCCAGCCACAGGTGAGCAATGAGCATGTCTCCCTGGATACCCTTAAAATGATCGGTACAGTAGTCCCGGACGTCCGTGGGCATCAGGATCGTTTTTCCGTGATATGTCAGTTTCAGACCGTATTCCTGTATCGGTTCCATGCCGATTTCGTCATGACAGCTTGGGAAAGCGGATATTGTCAGCTCGCCCACCCGGATCGTATCCTCTGCAGAATACGGCGTTGTGTTTTCACACTGCAGAAAATCCGGGAGATAGATTTTTACGTTTTTCCCCAGTTCCGCGAGAAATCCGGGATCATAGTGGTCGCCGTGTCCGTGGGTGATGATCACTGCATCAAAATCCGCCAGTTTACGGAACAGGCAGGCATATTTCTCTTCCTGGTTCGAAAAACCAATGAAAGACGGGTCTACCGCCAGCTTTACATCCCCGAAGCGGAATACATACGCCGCGGGAGCAATGGCACCAAAACCGTATTTCTCCGTTTCCAATGCAGCAAATACCGGCTCCGCATAGTCACAGTACTGTTCGAATTTCTCCATAGCGGCAAGCATGGCCTGTGCCTGTGCTGCTGCGGTTTTCAGTACACTGATGGAATTGACATAACTTTCCTTCACATCGTAGTATCCGCAGAATCTGTCAGGACACAGTTCCAGATTCAGCACGCCGCCGTAACCGTTCCGGAACAAGGCAAGCAGGTTGGTATGCAGCTGTACCTTACCCACGTGTATGGGGAAATGGGTCGTCCCTTCATCGTAGCTGTGGATATGGGTATGACCGGCACGGCTGTAGAATTCTTCCGGCACTATATCCGCTTCCTCACCGAATTTTTCGGCGTTGGACTTCCGGTGTCCGAAATCGAAACAGATTTTCAGACGGTCGGAGTGTATCCGGCTTACGATATCCACTACATCCGCACAGGTACCGCAGGTCATTTCGGCTTTCTTGACACGCTGGTTTTCCAGACAGATCCGGATGGACAGGTCTTTTTTGTCGGCATAGTCACACAGTTCCCGCAGAATCGGTTCAATGCGTTCATAATTATCCTGGGGATGAACCGTAATATTGCACATTGACGCCAACCCCTTATCCAGCAGATATTCGAATGGCGAAAAGAAATTTTCCGGGGCGGTATAGTGTATCAGAGTTCCGTGATAGGTACAGGAAAGCCCATGTTCCCTGCAGACAGACACTGCTTTTTCCAAAAGACCGAGGTCCGTATGCTCGGATACGGTATGCAGTTCAACGGAGTCCACATTGTCTCCGAGGAAGGTAAACAGCGCATCCGTGCCGCCAAACGCATTATATAGTTCTTCGGCACTTTTTCCTCTGTTTTCCGAAAAAAAATCCAATCTGACTGTACAGCCGAATCTCATTTCATTTTCCTCCATGTAACTTTCAAAAAAATCTTCCGATAATTTGGTACAAAGCCAGGTCGGAACTGTTTATGTCATGCCTCAAGAACGGACTTGATGGCACATTCGTGATATTTTTCCCACATTTCGGGTGTCAGGTCACAGTGTCCTCTGCCGGGAACTGCGAAATATTCCACAGTATGGCTGCCCTTCATTTTTTCCACCAGTCGGTCGCTGTGCTTTTCCTTATTTACGGCACCATCCTTATCGCAGTGGAAAATGTAATACTTCGATTCTTTCGGCAGTTTGTCCGCCAGATGCAGGGGGGACAGAGAACGCAGGGCTTCGTCCAGTGTGCAATCGTAAGTATAGATGGCGCTGTAAATGGTACGGGGCAGGTCAGGACGTTCTGTGAAATGGAAAGGCATATCACATACGGGACAGTTGGCTACACAGGCAACGGGCGTACGCTTTGCATATGCCATATACACCAATGCAGACAGACCGCCCATGCTTCCGCCGGTGGAGATGACGGGAAGATCTTCGGGAAGATCGTATTCCTTGAACAGCACATCCAGCAGTTCATCGGTATAGTCCACATTCTGCCTGTTCATCCACGCCCAGGGATTCTGGTAAGGTACGAGATAGAGAATGCCTTCTTTGGCATAGCGCTTACCGTCGGCATTGCTGTCGTCATACATATCGCAGCAGTACAGTCCGAAGAAAGACACAACGATACCTTTGATGGGTTTTGTGCAGATATTGTGATTACAGTATGCGAAATTGTAGAGATTCTGCATTGTGATAATTTTTTCCATAACATATTCCTCTCGTGCTGCATATAAATTTTATTTTCAGTCATGATCTCCGGGGATTTCCCTTCGTCAGAAATTATATCATATTTTATCATATTTTACAAGGTAAAACGAAAAATCATGGAAAGGGGACAAAAACTTCACATTTTTCTGATATAATAGTAAAAACCATCGAACCGTTTTTCGGATTTTGCGACTGATAAGTGAAAGCTTTCAAAAGGATGAAAACAAAATGCCAAAGAATCAACTGGAACAGGAAACCGAATATGTATTTTCCCTGGCGCTCTCCAAATGCGGTGACGTTTCCGATGCACAGGATCTGACTCAGGAAACCCTGCTTTCCGCGCTTGTGTATCTGGAAAAAGGCGGATACATTGAAAATCCCCGGACATTTCTGAGCACTCTGCTGAACCGTAAGTATTACGATATGCTGCGTCGGAAATATCGTACTCCAACGGTGACGATCGGGGAGGATTTCGATATTGCGGATGACACGGACTTCACAGAAGAACTGATCAGACGGGAAGAAGCCGAGAATATTCGACGTGAGGTCGCGTATCTTGCCACTTCTTACCGTGCTGTCATTGTGAAACATTATTTTCATAATAAAACCGTAAAGGATATCGCTGCGGAGCTGGACTTGCCGGTGGGTACGGTAAAAAGCCGCCTTGACTTTGGCAGGAAGCAAATGAAGAAAGGAATCGAGAATATGGAAAAATATGAAGAAAGCAGTTATATGCCCAAGTATCTTGCTGTACGGAACAGCGGAAGATTTGGCGAAGACGGGGAACCCATGTCCTTAACCGAAAACGATCCTCTCGCCCAGAATCTTCTCATACTTGCTTATGAGAAACCGATAACCATCAGCGATCTTTCCAAAGCCATCGGTGTTGCCGCGGCATACGTCGAACCGATCATCAATAAACTCGTTGACGGTGAACTGATGAAACGTATGGGTGATGGGAAAGTATACACGGATTTTATAATCTATGATGCTGACGACAATATTAAGTATATAGATGAGGCAGAAGCGTTTGTGGAAAAGCATAGCGAGGCTTATATCAATCCGGTAAAAACAGCGATTGAAGAACTCAAGCAAACTTCCTTTTACAGCAAACGTCTGGAACGTTTCATGTTAATCGAAATTGCTTCCAATGGTACGTACAGAAGCATGGAATCTCTCAGAGATAAACCACAGATCTTCCCGGAACGACCGAATGGCGGACAATGGATCGCATTTGCTACCGTCTACCGGAACAAGGAACAAATGAACGAACCTTTGAAAGCAGGCAAAGAAAACTATACGCTTGCAGGAAGAAGAAATACAGAAATGAGCCGGTACCTGCAGGCGGAAAATCTCACCATACACAATTATGAATCCTCTCTTTACTCTCCGGGATGGAATAAATACAAGGATCTTGGATTCAAATTGTTCCAGGATGCGGAATTCAATTTACTGCGGCTGCTCTACCTGATTCACAAGAAAATCAACCCCGAAGATGTTGCACTGGACTACCGAATGATCAAAGCCATTCCCCTTCTGGAAGAAAGAGGGTTCATCACAACCAAAAACGGTTCTCCCGAAATTCTGGTTCCCGTACTTACCCATGAAGAGGAAAAGCAATTCTTTAGCATCTGCAGCAAGGCATCTGCCGCTTTTGCCGAAAACATCCGTGAACCCCTAGCCGCGTGGTGCAGAACCCACATCAAGGAAATTCCGCCCCATCTCACAAGTGTGCCCGACCAGAAGCGTACCCTTCCCTATGAACCGGCTTCCATGATGTTTGTATACGAAGCCATTCGTCAGGATATCCACCCGCGGGATCTGGGTTACATCTGCCCTGAAACTTTTGTCGTGTTCGATTGATATATTTCGGTTTGATTAACATAAAAATACCGTCGGGATTTCCTTCCGGCGGTATTTTATGTGTATTCGGTTCAACAGAATCTGCTATGTCCTTATTTATCCAATCGGCATATGCACCCCCGCCTCCATATCCCATCGGATCACGCCGCACGCGATTTTTTCTCCGGCGTTTCCGGAAGGCTGGGACTTAAAATCATCCGGTCCGTTATGGATCACGATCGTCCGCCCCACCACATCTGCCAGCCGGAAACGATCCGTCATCACAGCCAGATACGCTCTTCCCTCACAGGACAGCAATGGCGGCAGATCGCCTGCATGCCTGGGATGCGGTGATCCGGCAGGGTTATAGTGGTTCCCGGTATCCGCAAAATCTATCCCTGTACAGTGGTTTCCTTCATGAATATGCAGTGCGAAGAAACCGGATGTATTGTTTGACGGCAGTCCTTCTATATTCGCCACCACCAGAACACTTTCCCGTTTCTGATAAAGCCATACTTCCCCCGTCAGCTCCGGTGCATCCCTTCCGCCATGCACATACGCCACAGCTGAAGGAAGCGCAGAATATTGGTACATTCAATCACCTCATCATCAGTATACGCAGAGATACGGTAGTGCGTGACAATACAATAAAACATTGCCTGAGCAGAATTTCACCCATTCCAGTATAATTTTCATAAAAAAAACCAAGTCATACGACTTGGCTTTTTCTCACAGGGGCACTAGGAATCGAACCCAGGACACGTGGTTTTGGAGACCACTGCTCTACCAGCTGAGCTATACCCCTTTATTTGGAACGGTGATATTATACCATATCTGTTTTCAAAAAGCAATACCTTTTAGCGAAAAAAATCAAAAAAATTCAATTTTCTTCTGCCGTTCCATGTTTTTTCAGAAATCTCCCCGGATGCTTACCTCTCCGGTGGACAATGTGCGGATTTCTCCATCCGTCATCCGTACGACAAGGCCCAGTTCCTCATCCAGATCCAGACATTGCCCTTCCCCAAGCACTTCTCCGCCGGCGGAATGGACAATCACCGTCTTGCCGAACAGAATCATGCGATCTCTGTATGCCTGCATATATTCCTTCTGTCCCAGTGTCGGATAATATCGCAGAAAACGTGCGACGATCTCAGCCGCAAGGGTTGCGCGTGTGTCTTCTTCCGGCTTTTTTGTGAATACAGCACCGGCAATGGTTCGGATGTCCTCGGGAAAATCATCCGCCGGGACAAAAATATTCACTCCGATGCCCAGAACCGCATACTGCAGTTTCCCCTGTTCGGCGGACAATGCCGACTCCGTCAGGATTCCGCAGACCTTTCTGCCATCCATGAATACATCATTCACCCATTTGATGCCGGTTTTTCTGCCGGAGATCGCTTCGATGGCTTCTGCTGCTGCCACTGCCGCACAGGTTGTGATATGCAGTGCATCTTCCGGTATCACATCCGGTTTCAGGAGCAGACTCATATATAATCCCGTTCCCTCGGGAGAATAAAAGGTTCTTCCCCGTCTTCCCCTGCCGCCTGTCTGTTTTTCCGCGATTACAAGAAGTCCTTCGGACGCCCCTTTATCCCCTGCCTGTTTCACATAGGTATTGGTGGATTCCATCGTCGGATGCACTTCCACCTGCAGAGGAAAAGGCAGGTTATGGGCGGCAAGGCATTTTTCCACCTGTTCCGCCGTCAGTTTCATGTATCCGCCTCCACCAGCATTTCTGCGGTATGGATGATATCCCCGGCTCCCATTACGAGAATCATGTCGCCGGCTGTGGTATTGGCGCTGCAGTATTCCGCCGCAGCTGCAAAAGTGTCAATCACGCGGCACTGTTTTCCCGTTTTGCGGATGGCTTCACAGAGCATTTCCGAGGATACGCCGTAAATATTGGTTTCTCTTGCCGGGTAGATCGGGCACAGTACCAATTCGTTCAGCGGTGCTTCCGACAGGGCTTTTACAAAATCAGCAAACAGTTCGTGGGTTCTGGAGAAAGTATGGGGCTGGAATACGACCAGCATCTTGTTATATTCCATTTCCCCTGCCCCGGCAAGCGTACCGGCAAGTTCTGTGGGATGATGGGCATAATCGCTGTACACATCCGCTCCGGAGGGTGCCTTTCCCATGAAATCCATACGGCGGCAGATCCCGCTGTATGCTTCCAGTCCCTTGGCGATCACATCCGGTGCGATCCCGTTGACATAGCAGGCACAGAATGCCGCCATCGCATCGCTTACCGTATGACGTCCCGGTATCTGCAGGGCAATTTCACACAGTGTCTCCCCTTTATGGCAAACGGCAAAACGGTTTCTGCCATGCTCGGAACGGATATTGACCGCATAAAAATCACAATCGGGGTTTTCCACACCGAATGTTGCGATATTTCCCGTATATGCTTCCGCCGCTTTCAGGCAATCCGGATCGTCCCCGTTCAGTACCGCCCAGCCGTCTTTTCCGGTGATCGACATGAATGTACCGAAGGACTGGCGAATCTGCTCCAGCGAGGAAAAATAGTCCACGTGATCCAGCTCGATATTCAGAACAACGGCTGTCGTGGGGCAGAAATCCAGGAAGGAGTCCATGTATTCGCAGGCTTCAAAGACGAAATACTCCTCATCCCCGATAATATCCACACTGCCGGACTGCTTCATCTCTGCACCGTTGAATACGGTCGGCTGTACGCCCGCTGTCGTCAGGATCTGGCTGACCATACCGGTCGTGGTGCTTTTTCCGTGGGTGCCGGAGATACCGATGCGTTTTTTGTATCCGCTCATCAGGTAGCCCAGATAATCCGCACGGGAGATTCTGGGAATGTAGTGTTCACCGGCAAAACAATATTCGGGATTATCTTCACCCAGAGCAACGGTGTAGATCAGTGCGTCCGCATCGGCTGCATGGGCAGATTCCGAGGTGTAGTAGATTTTTATGCCCATATCCTCCAGCTTTTTGGTCAGCGGAGACGGGGTTCTGTCGTAACCGGAAACGATATGACCGCGCAGGTGGCTGATATGTGCCAGGGCGTTCATACTGATACCGCCGATTCCGTCAAAAAATAATTTTTTGGGGGTATCTCCATCCAGCAATGTTTGTATATAAGAAGCACCGAGATGCGTGTTCGGCAATGCCATATTTGTAATCCTTTCCTGTATCATTCCGTATACCGGAATATCTTTTCTATATTATACCACATTCCCCTTTTCTATGCAAGAAGATTTGCCAATGCATTCCTTTTGTGCAGCCGGAAATTCCGTTTTTACCCCTTTTTGACCGGAATTGCGCCCCTTCTGCCTCCCCTGCCGCCGGATTTGTCGGATTCAGAGGCGCGGAAATTGTAAAACTGCCTTATTTTGGTATGATTATTCGTACGAATCTGTATAAATATCCCATTGACAATGACGGGAATTTTTCATATAATATAATGTATTACATGATAATTCGAGGATAGAACAGTGGACAGACAAATGAAAGAAGCCGCAAATCAGCAGGCACAAGTAAAAGTTTTGAAATTCGGAGGCAGTTCCCTTGCGGACGCCGAACATTTCGGTAAAGTAAAAGAAATTGTTACCGCCGATCCCTCCCGTCGTTTTGTAATCCCCTCTGCCCCCGGCAAACGCTTCGGCAATGACACCAAAGTTACGGATATGCTGTACGAATGCTATAATATATCCGCCGCCGGTGAGGACATTTCTGAAATTTTTGGAAAGATTCAGGAAAGATACAACTCCATCATCGAAGGTCTGGGTCTGGATCTGGATCTGAAGGATGAATATGAGCATATCCAGTGGGCAATCACCCATCACGCCGGTCGTGACTATGCGGCAAGCCGCGGTGAATATCTCAACGGTATCATTCTCGCTGCTTATCTGAACTACGATTTCATTGATCCTGCCCACTTCATTCATTTCGCTGACAACGGCATATTTGATGCGGAAAAGACAAACGGACTGCTTTCCGCTGAACTGGCTAAGCATGAAAACGGTGTTATCCCCGGTTTCTACGGTTCCATGCCCAACGGTACCATCCGTACCTTCTCCAGAGGTGGTTCCGACATTACCGGTTCCATCGTTGCAAGAGCCGTACTGGCTGATATTTACGAAAACTGGACCGACGTAAACGGTTTCCTGATGGCAGATCCCCGTATCGTAGACGATCCCAAGGGTATCGACCTGATCACCTACAAGGAACTCCGTGAACTGTCCTACATGGGTGCCAGCGTTCTCCATGAAGACGCGATTTTCCCTGTTCGTTTTGCCGGAATTCCGGTAAACATCCGCAACACCAACAATCCTGCAGACAATGGCACCATGATCGTTCCCCACACCAACAAGTATGATACCAAAAACATCATCACCGGCGTTACCGGTAAAAAAGGCTTCTCCGTTATCAACATCGAAAAGGCAATGATGAACTCCGAAAAGGGATTCGGCAGAAAGGTTCTGGAAGCCATTGAAAACGAAGGCATTTCCTTCGAACATATGCCCTCCGGTATTGATACCATGAGCGTTGTTCTTAACTCCCATGAAATCGAGCATTGCAAAGAACGCATTGTAAACCGTATCTGCAGTCTTGTAGAACCGGATTCCGTAACAGTAGAAGAAGGTCTGGCACTTATCGCCGTTGTAGGACGCAGTATGGTCAAAGCCAAGGGTACTGCACTGCGCGTATTCAAAGCCTGTGCGGAAGCCGATGTCAACATCCGTATGATCGACCAGGGTTCTTCTGAATTCAACATCATTATCGGCGT
Organism: Clostridia bacterium; assembly: GCA_017467815.1. Taxonomy (GTDB): domain Bacteria; phylum Bacillota; class Clostridia; order Oscillospirales; family CAG-272; genus UMGS1696. Next base: position 69,219 of record JAFUKI010000123.1, on the reverse strand, counting down.
TATGGAAGATGACTTTGAAAAAGCTCTCGGCGCTATCTATCACGAATTTGTTAAATAAATCCGAAAGCAGGAGAGCCTCGTTTCTACGATTACTCTCCTGCTTTGCTCTTTATACAATGTGAACCGGCAGTTTTGTTCCGCCTACGATGTGGAAATGCAGATGATGTACAGTCTGTCCGGCATCTTCGCCGCAGTTGGAAATCAGTCTGTAGCCGTTGGTGATACCTGCCATCTTGGCGATTTCCGGAATCTTTTCAAAGATCTTCGCTACCGCACAGCTGTTTTCCGCCGTTACGCCATCCATGGACGGGATGTGCGCCTTGGGGATCACCAGCACGTGTACGGGTGCTTCCGGATTGATGTCGTGGAAAGCCAGCATGTCATCATCTTCGTAAACCTTGTTTGAGGGAATTGTCCCTGCGATAATTTTGCAGAACAGGCAGTCTGTCATATTTTTCCTCCCGTAAATCATCGGTCTCCCGATGCAGATTATTTTGTCCGTCATCATTTTACCACATCCATTACAAAAAATCAAGGACTGAATTATGTACAAGATATTCGATATTCACACACACACCTACCCCGAAATAATTGCCGACAAAGCTACGGTCAATCTGGGGAATTTCTATAATTTACATGTAGAAGGCAAGGGTACTTACAGCCATCTGGAAAGTCAGGCACAGGAAAACAATGTACACGGTTACCTCTTATTTTCCGTTGCCACCAATGTCCATCAGGTTTCCAAGGTAAACGATTCCATCGCAGCTCTTGCGGAATATTCCCGTTCCAGAGGTTTCCTGACAGTTGGTTTTGCCGGAATGCATCAGGATTTTGCGGATTTCGAAGGGGAGTTGAACCGTTCCCTGGAAATCGGTCTCAAAGGCGTGAAGCTTCACCCGGATATTCAGGAAGTGGATGTGGACGATCCCCGGTTGTTTGAACTGTATGCTCTCATGGAGGGCAGAATGCCCTTATATCTCCATGTAGGCGATGACCGTCCCCAGTACCGTTTTTCCGAATCCAGAAAAATCGTACATATCATGGAAAACTTCCCCAAGCTGGAAATCGTGGCAGCCCATCTCGGCGGCTACAAGGCATGGGAAGATGCACTGACCTATCTGGCAGGCAAGGAACAGGTTTGGTATGATACTTCCAGCGCACTCTGGGCAATGACGCCGGAATATGCCGGTATGCTGATCGGTAAGCTGGGTGCGGAAAATATTATGTTCGGTACGGACTATCCTGTAAAAAACACTGCTGAAGAAGTGGAAAGATTTTTGAGAATTGATCTGACCGATGACCAGCGGGAAGACATTTTCTGGAACAATGCCGTACGTTTCCTGCATCTGGAAGAAGAAGCGAAGGCACTGGGGTATTGAATATGGATCTGTGGGATACACTTGCCGGTGAAACACGACCGATCTTCCTGTATGGCACGGGAAATGGCGGGGACAAGATCATTGACGCCTGCCAATCTGCCGGTGCTCATCTTACGGGCGTATTTGCATCCGATGGCTTTGTGAGAAACCGCACATTCCGGGATATGCCGGTTCGTGCTTACCGTGATGTTGTGGGGGAATACGGCGAGGATATTGTGATTCTGCTGGCATTCGGCACCACTTTGCCGGAAGTACGGGCATTCATTGATTCTCTGGATCGTCGTCATACTTTATACATTCCCGAAGTCCCCCTGTACGGCGGTGCGGTGTTCAATACGGCATATTATACTGCGCATTTACCGGAAATCGAACAGGTGCGTGCCCTTCTGGGGGATGCAGAATCCCTGCGGATTTTTGACGATGCTCTGCAGTTCCGGCTGACGGGAAAACAGGAGTATCTGCGCTGTACCTGCGAAAATACTGATGCCATCCGTGAACTGCTGGGCGGCAGGGGAATCCGCGTAATTCTGGACGGCGGTGCATTCCGGGGAGACAGTGCCGCAGATTTCTGTACCGCATTGCCGGATGCCCGGGTAATCTACGCCGCCGAAGCCGACAGCCGGACTTTCCGTCATCTGGAAGCCTACGCCGCTTCTGAGACGCGATGCAGTATCCGTCCCGTCCATTGTGCCTTATGGGACAAGGATGAACAGCTGCAGTACACTTCCTCCGCCAGCCGCGGATCCGGTGAAAGCGGCAGGAACCGCCGTTCCAAAGAGACCATCGTTCAGGCGCGGACCATCGACAGTCTGTTTTCCGATGACGTGCCGGTGGATCTGATCAAGCTGGATGTGGAAGGTGCTGAGAGAAACGCGCTGTACGGCGGAAAAACGACAATCTGCACCCAGGCACCGTCCATGATGGTATCCCTGTATCATCGGACGGAAGATTTATGGGAGCTGCCCCTGCTCCTGCACGAATGGCTGCCGGATCACACATTGCATCTGCGCCGTCCGGACTGCGTGCCGTTCTGGGATCTGACTTTGTTTATGGTTAAATGAAATTCATAAAAAATATCCTGTATTCTGCAAGAAAAAGTTCTGCGGAACACAGGATATTTTTATTATATTTACGGATCCGATATTTCAGATTTTGCTGCCGGTATAATCCACCCGTATCCGCTGGGATTGATTGTCACCTTGCCGGATGCATAAATACCTTCTTTTTCTGTACACCATGCTTTACCGTCCGCTTCAATTTTCAGTTTGAACGGACGGATTCTATCAAGTCCTATCTTATCAAGGGCAAAAGCAAACCGAACATGCGTGCCGGGACCATCTTCACTTTGGAAATCTGCATATTTTTCGTATTCCTTTGCTTCACGTTCCCCAAACAATGAATGATACATCCGGGCATCGTAACCAAGCTGCATTTTCCCGCCTTTGGAAACATTCATTATCACGTCCGGCCACAAAAGCCTGAACTCCGGCCCGATGGTGAAGGTAACCTCTTTGCTGCTGTACAATTCCAGATAGATATGTTCACTGTCATAAGCCACACGGAACTTATGGGTATCCTCCTCACCGACACATTCCCACTCCGCATTCTCCAAACCGGTATCCTGCATCGTATACGACTTAATATCCGGTGCGTCTTCAATACCTTCATAGTATTCAAGAGGTGCTTTACCGTCTTTGATACGCTGTTCCACTTCAGCAAATTCGGCTGCCAACAATTCTTCCAGCTGTGCGATACGGTCCTGCAGCTTTTCCGGGAAGAATTTGAAACCTTCTGCCTCAGAATGATATCCAAGGCGTTTGTCGTTTTCGCAAAGCGGAATCATGAGACGGCTGTTTTCCATCTCATTTTTCACCAAAGTACGCATCTTTTCAAGGGTTTCCATCGGATCACCGACACCCCGTCCCAGTAGATCGCGTAACTGATAGAAAGCAAGAATGTTCCGTCCCGATGCAAACAGAAGCCGGATAGCCGCGGCTACGGAATTCTGTTCCCGTTCATCGTCACTTTCTGTCTGAAGAGCAGCAAGTGCATGCATACCGTCATCCCATCGGTCACTCATACCGTTCACCAACGTGAGTGCTTCCTCCAAGGTATGTCCGTTCAGCAGGGCTTCTCCAATACGGTCACCGTCGATAGGGTCAATCCCCTGCCAGGTTCTTGCCAGTGAGAAGTTTTTCGGCTTGAGAGCCAGCTTCCATACTACACCGTCGTGCATCGGTCCATAATAACTGAACACAATATTGAGAGGATACTGACGGTAGGATGCCTCAAATGCTTTCCATGCCTTCACAACCGTCGGCGCTTTGGTTCTGCCCCAGTAAACACCGGCAAGAGAAGTAAGGAATGCATCCTCGTCAGTGAAATCGCTGAACGCCAGCTCGCCTGCCGCCTTGCTCATCAGAGAAGGATAATTGCCGAAATACCAGCACTGCATAACGCCTTCCACACCCAGTTCATAGGCGGCTTTGTATTTCTTATACAGAATTCCCGGTACCGGAACATATGGAATGGATGCAATCTCGTGGGAACAGCAGACCTGCATTTTCGCAAACATATGCTTTCCCTGTGCTTTTGCTTCCTCTGCGGTCAGACGGAACAGATCCGAAGGACCTATGTATGACAGCCAATAGTCCACGCCCTGCCGCATCTCGCCCAGCTGTTCTTCATACCCCATATCGTCAAAATTCTGCATCAGCATTACGTCCGCCGGCGCACACCGTACATATTCGCGAATTTCTTCCGGTTTGCAGTTGCGGGCACCGTATGTCCAGCTGACGGTTTCACATTCGGGTCTGACATCACGGATACCGGAACGGAGAGCCTCCACTGCCGAAGCCAGCACTTCTCCATGACCTTTTTTACCGCAGAGGGGACAGAGCCGATGATTGACAGACGCACAGCTGGTCGCCCGTTCACCGTAAGTGATGCTGATGTAGCCTGCCAGTTTCGGCGCCAACTGCATCAGACGCACACCGGCTTCGTAACAGTAAGCCTTTCCCATTTCACTGCCGGGACAGATGGCAGCACCGGCGGTCCCGATGGGTGAACCGGTCATTCCGGAATATTTCTCCGCCTGTCTGCCGTACAAAGCCACCGGTTCGATGGCAAACACATACACACCGATACCGTACCGCCTGCACTTCTCAATGACACGGTTGAGCTTTGCTATACGTGCCTCATATCCCCGTCCGTTTTCTTCGATATAGGTAGAAGGCAGGAGGTCCGAAAATCTGGTATAGATCCATACCCCATTGGCACCGTCATGCATCAATCGGTTCAGATATTCTTCAGGATAGTAGTCAATATCATCGCTCAGTTCATCGCCATTTTTCGGCGGACGGTTGATGGGGCTGAAGAAACAGCGCGTAATTCTTGAACGGATATGGGGAACACGTTTGACCATACCGGGTTCAAGATAAGCATTCTCCCGGCGGCGCAGTTCATCTTCCAGCCAGATCAGTGCACGTCTTACCCCTTCCGTATCGTTGGCAGTTATCGTAATACCTTCAGCCGTAATCTCCACAATATAGGCTTCAAAGCAATCGGTATTCCCTTTTACTATCCTTATGGGATATTTGTCTCCTCCGATACCATAAATATTGAAGAATAACTGAATATCGTCGTATACCGTTTCGAGCAATCGTTCCGGATCGTCGGGATACAGAGTATCGAGGTACAATCCGTGAGCATCGATTTCTTTTTCGTCTTTGGCACGTTTTCCATAATAGACGGGTGCTGAGACGTGCAGCGGTTTTTTCAGATCTTCGATAAACGAAAGCGGCGGCTGTTTATCAAAGAACGGATCGATCTTCACCAGTCGTTCCATTTGTTTTCACCTCATTGATTTTGAATTTACCTTTTAGGTTTTACTTGAAATACTTTATGGTAATATATCTCTCATCGCCCTCAAATAAACAAAAAAATTCAAAAACAATTCATCACCATCGACCACTCGGGCACCAAAGGGCTGTGCAAAATTTCAATTTCAATATAGAAGGAAATACTTTCTCTTAAAAATGAGCATCATCCGTATGATGGTACTTTTGGATCTATTATATATTCTGTCCAAGAAAAAGTCAAGCACCCAGCCTAAAAATACTACAAAAATAGATTCATTCCGTTACGTTGCGTATGGTTTATCCGAGAATATGTGTATACGGCTCTTCCTCCAGTACCACGCATCTTTCTCCGGTAAAGCCGCGGATCACTTCTGCCAGTTCATGGCATACCGGTGCTTCGGTGTGATAATGTCCGGCTTCCACCGTGACCAGTCCTTCTTCTGCCGCATCCAATGCCATGTTGTAGCCGGCATCCCCGGTTATAAACATATCCGCACCGGCTGCAAGGGCTGGGTAAATGAAATCCTTCCCATCGCCGCCGCAGACCGCGATCCGCTGTACCATTTTATCACTGTTCCCATTCAGCCGCACGGATGTACAACCCAGCTTTTCGCAGATCTGCGATGCCATCATGCCGGCGGGGATCGGGAAAGGCAGTTCGAATATTCTGCCGAGTGCAGGCGCTTCCGCATCACCGAATGTTTCTGAAGCTGCATAACCAAGACGTTTGCACAAGGTGTCATTTACCCCACCTTCGGCTGCATCCAGTCTGGTGTGGTATGACAATACGGTTATTCCGGCAGACAATGCCTGCAGAATCCGTCTGCCGCCCACATTTCCGGGGGTGATGGATTTCGGACCTCTGAACAGCAGGGGGTGATGGGTAATCACTGTTTTATATCCCTTTTCCGCGGCATATCGCAATGTGGATTCCGTCGCATCCAGGCAGACCAGAACACGTCCGATCTCCGCTTCCGGGTCAGAGCAGATCATCATACCGTCGTTGTCCCAGGCACAGGATAATTCCTTCGGGTATTTCTCTTCCAGAAAGGCATACAATTCCGCAATTTTCATATATTCATCCTCATTTTACTTTCCGCTGATTATTTCCGTAAGTTCGGCACGCAGTCCGGTTTCATAGGTAATATCAAGTCCGCCGGCGGTTCTTCCCTTAATCTTTTTGTCCAATGCCGCCAGATGTCTCTCCGCATATTCCTCAAACAACGCTTCCCGTTTTTCAATATTCCGTTTGCCAAGCAGCAGTTCTCCTTCGGAATAGGTTGTTTTTTCATTTGTGTAAAACACGGACATACAGCTGTATATTTTACCGTTTGCCTTGCACAGTTTTTCATCGGCAATGGTGTATCCGTTTGCCGTGCAATATGCGCGCAGTTCATAGGCGCTGGACATGGGCTGAAGGATCATCTGTACTTCCGGTTTTCGGGTATACATTCCCCTTTCCAGAATAGATGCCGTCAACTCTCCCCCCATGCCGCAGATGCAGATATCCGTAACACCGTTTTCTTCCGGTTCCACAGTATCCAGCCCGTCGGACAGATAGAAAGCAATTTTCTCCGCCACACCGTATTCTTCCGCGTGCTGCCGTGCCCTCATCAGGGGACCTTTGTTGATATCCGATGCAACCGCCCGGGAGCAGATCCCTTTGCACAGCAGCCATATGGGGATATAGGCGTGATCCGTGCCGATATCGCAGACAACGCCGTCATGCCGTACATAGGATGCTGCTGTCATAAGCCGATCGTCAAGTGTCGGTACTTTTTGGATGTTTTCCGTTTCCATGGTCATTCCCTACCTCAGATCTGCAAACAAAAAATGACGAACCGTATTACGGATCGCCACATTTTGTTCCTGTTTATTTCTTGGATGCGAAATACGCGTTCAGTTTTGCGATCAGTTCATCGGCATCGATACCGTGGACGTCACAGGCATCTTCAATACATTCGCTGCGGGATACGGGACAATCCAGACAATGCATACCTGCTTCCAGGAAGATCTCGCTGCAGTCTTCGTCAAAATCAATGATGTCACCAATGATGGTCTCTTTCGTTACTTCCATTTTTTTCTCCTTCCGCCGTTACAAAAACGACTATCCATTCTGTGATCCCCTGTACAACGGGGCTTCACATAACATTTTACCGCCCTGCGGCTGATCCTATACTGAAAAATACTGTCAGTTTGCTTTCTGGGTCGCCACGGGTTCGGGACATTCCACTTTCCGGATATCCGCACCCAGCCCTCTCAGCTTACCGCAAATATCATCGTATCCGCGCTCGATCAGATGACATTCTCCGATCTCGGTCTGTCCTTCACACATCAGCGCAGCAATCATTACAGCAATGCCGCCGCGCAGATCCGTTGCCACAACCGGTGCCGCTGACAGAGGATTTCCTCCTTCAATGGACACGATCCTGCCGTCAACCTTGATCTGCGCACCCATACGCTTCAGCTCTTCCACATAACGGAAGCGGTTTTCATAAATGCTTTCGTTGATGGAACTGACACCCTCGGCTTTGCACAGCATCGCACACCTCTGGGGATGCATATCCGTGGGGAAACCGGGATACGGGAGCGTTTTTACACTTGTCTTACGCAATTTTTCAGGCGCTGTAACGTGTACGGCATCGTCAAATTCCTCCACTTCCACACCCACTTCCAGAAGTTTTGCAGTAATGGATTCCAGGTGTTTCGGGATAACATTGTTGATGCGTACAGAACCGCTGGTTGCCGCTGTTGCCACCATGAAGGATCCTGCTTCGATCATGTCGGGAATGATCGCATAGGAACAGCCATGGAGTTCCGGCACACCCTTGATACGGATCATATCGGAACCGGCACCGCTGATATTGGCACCGCAGGTATTCAAAAAGTTGGCGCAGTCTACTACATGGGGTTCTTTTGCCGCATTGTCAATGATGGTAAGACCTTTTCCGGTTGCGGCGGCGATCATGATATTGATGGTTGCGCCTACGCTGGAAACATCAAAGAATATATTGGTACCGTTTACGCCGTTTTCGGATTCAATTTCAATATAGCCGCCTTCGGTGTTCACCGTGCCGCCCAATGCTTCAAATCCTTTGATATGCTGGTCGATGGGACGTACACCGAAATTGCAGCCGCCGGGGAATCCGACTTTTGCCTTGCCGAAACGTCCGAATTCCGCGCCGAGCAGATAATAGGAACCGCGCAGTTTGCGGACAAGGTCATAATTGGAGGTACCGGGAACCAGATCGGTACAGTCCACTTCATATGTTGTACGATCCAACATACGGACAGTTGCGCCCATGCCCTTCAGAATTTCAAATGAAAAATGAATATCTCTTATGTTTGGTATGTTTTCCAATACGCATTTGCCCGAAACCAGGGCGCACGCGTAGATGATCGGAAGCGCTGCATTCTTTGAGCCGCTGACTTCAACGCTGCCCATAAGCGGTACGCCTCCACGCACCAGAATTTTCTCCATTACCAAGCACCGTGCCTTTCTTTGGAGTATCTATGATTATGTGTATCCACCGGCCAGCCTACAGCAGACTGCGGGAACTGTGTCATAATTTTATGATTTCAGCCATGGTACACCATTATGGTCATACAATGCACCACATTAGCCTCTTTATATTATAACAGTTTGTTGCAGAAATTGGAAGAGTTTTTTTAATGATTTTCACATATTTCATATAAATTGATATTTTTACCGATAATTTCCGATCAATCACCGACAATCGTTGTGTAAAGTGTACCATTCAATGCGTTATACACTAAGATACCATATGGTTCTGCGTATATTTTCACGCATGGAATCAAACAAAATCCATCGTCACCGCTGAGAAAATACAGGGAGTAACACCGGCTTACTTCTCTGATTCGTATTTCCTGTTCGACATCATTCACGATATCCCGGATATCACGTTTCATCGTAAACAGGATATTCGTAATATCGGAAAGTTGTGTCTGCCAGGATTCGCCAAGCGTCAGAAAACACCAGTTTCCGGCAGCTTCCGTTACTTTTCCGTTCCAGATCACGCAGACAGCTTCATTGCCGGTGATCTCCATTTCATCCATCAGGCGCACGCAGCGGACATACACGCTGCCGTCCTCCCCCTGCTTCACAGATTCCACCCGTATTTTAACCTCCGGTGCAGTAGGCGCACCTTCAAAGGCACTGTCCCCCCGTTCCAGAAATGCGGCGGCAATCTTTCCGTATTCGCTCTGAGGATCCAGTCCGCGCATTCCTTCGGTGAATGTATCAAACACAAAATCTTCCGTAAGAGTTCCCTGTGCCGCTACGGTTCGGTAGCAGAAGGAAAAGTCCGACATGAACTCTGTAACTGTGCCGTTGTGATGTTCAAACAGAATACCGTCCGGGATCACATAACTGTTCCGTATCCGACTTGCGCTGAGAAGAACCGATACGTTTTCTTCATACGCATCCCCCGAACCCATATAGATGATCCCCTCCATCTTCCTGCGGGAAACCAGATCGGGATTCAGGACAATTCCGTCTTCCGCCAATGCTGCGCAAAGATCCGTCACTGCCTGTTCGGGAATACTGTATACCTTACGGTTCAGTATAACCAGATTTACGGCAAGAATACAAATAGCCGCCGCAAGGATACCGATCAATACAATCATTACCCGTCTCTGCCGCATATATGTCTCCTTTCCTGCAGTATCAATCGTTTTTCTTTACCGGGGATTCTATTCTCCGGTCTGTACATCCACCGGTGTACATACTGTCCACACCGGGAACACAGCTTCCGCATAAAAATCACTGGGATATGTCAGAAATACACTTTTGTTTTTCCCATCGTTCTGATCATGTATGCCTGACTCCGTGTACACCGTTCTGTATTCCCCCCATCCTGTTACTGCAATGGATGTGATCTGCAGGGACAGAATACGGTATGTGTCCGATACCGTCAGTACCAGTGCCGGATCATATTCGCTGATCAGTAAATTGTCAAAAGCATAAGAAAACGTCAGTGTTACGGTGTCGCCGGTGGTTTCACAGGAAGTGAGCACCAATTCGGCTTCTCCGCCCAGATAATACTGGGAGGCATTCCGCAGACGTTCTGCAATGGTACAGGCTGTGCGGATAATGTCATAGACTGTATAATAATCCTGATTGCCGATTACACTGCTGATCGGCACACCGCCATCCGAGGAGGCAATATACCGATACCAATTCTCACAGTACTGCAGTATCCCATGGCTTTCCACCAGTACGCTGGTACCGTCGGATTCCGTATGCTTGGACAGTTTGTCCGGGTTGAAGTCCAGCAAACGCAGGAAACGCCCCATTTGCGCGTCATTGCTTTCCAGCATCTCCAGGCTTCCGGCTGCCATGGTTACATTCTGCACCCGAATTCGCTCCAAGAACACCGGTTCCGTTTTCATTCCGTCAAACCGCAGTTCATAGCGGTAAAAATTATTGGGGAAATTCTGTACCCATTCCGAAAGAGTATCCATTGTGGGAAATTCTTCCCGGTTTCCGGAATCACAGGAATAACGAAGGACAGTGCCGTCCGTGATTTTCACCAGCAGCAGCATGGATCCGGCAAAACCGGGTTTCAGCAATAAAGACTCTGCCAGCAGTGTATTTTCCCCGACAGCCATTTCCTCTTCCTTTTGTGCACCTGTTGCCTGAAGGAATTCAATGGGCATCGGCGAATGGTACTGAACAAATACGTAGGGGTATGTGCTTATGGCTTCCTTCCACACAAAGGATTCCACACGTTCCGGTTCGGTACACAGACCGTTTACCAGATAGGGAGTCAGCAGGGCGTACAATTCCCGCACCACATTGTCCCCGGCGGAGATCCCCTTACGGCTTTCTTCCGTACCGATTCCGATAAATGCCGGAATGATACTGTCTTTTATGGATGCCGCACTGCTTTCTTCTTCCGACAGCAGTACGGAAGGATCCAGAGGGGATGTACTGTTCAGAATTCCGCTGGTTGCGCTGGTCAGGATAACCGTTACCAGCAGGAGTATCAGCAAAAACAGCGTGCATACTGTAACGGTGATCGCCAGCGCAGCCGTTCCTTTTTCCCCTTTTATTTGCTTCTTCTCTTTCATATGATTATTTTTCCGCTTTTTGTGAAGATTTCAGGCGGCATTCGAAGGGCAGTTCCACAACCACGGAAGTTCCCATACCCATTTTACTCTGTACGGAAATCCGTCCGCCATGAGCTTCCACGATTTCTTTGGCGATGGCAAGACCGAGACCTGTACCGCCTGCATCGGATGTACGGGATTTTTCCACACGGTAGAATCGCTCAAAAAGGTGGACTATATCCTTTTCGGGAATGCCGATGCCGTTATCCGTAATGGTCGTGATCAGCCGGTTCTTCCCTTCCGTAATGGAAATATCAATTTTTCCGCCGTCCGGTGTATACTTGATCGCATTGGATAAAATATTCACGAATACCTGTTCCAGACGCTGCTTGTCCCCCGTGATCAGAGGAACATCGTCTGCCTGCAGAGTCAGAATGTGGTTATGCTCATCAGACTCCTTCTGCATTACGTCAGCCAGTCTCCGAAGCAGGGTCTGCATATCGAAAATTTCAATATTCCACTGGGTACGGTTATTGTCCAGACGGGACAGGGTCAGCAGGTCGGATACGATACGGGTCATACGATCACATTCCGCCAGAATAAAGCTGTCCAGAAAATACTCTCTGGTTTCTTTATCCATTTCCGTATCACCCAGAATCGTTTCGGCAGCCCCTTTGATGGAGGTCAGGGGGGTACGGAGCTCGTGGGATACATTGGCAACAAATTCCCGTCGGCTTTCGTCCAGCTCATACCGTCCCGTTACATCGTGGGAAATCAGAATACAGCCGGGTACCATCTTTCCCCTCTCCGCATAACGGATGATCCCGAAGCTGACGTCATACACACGATCCCCGAAAATACGGTCACGGAATACAAATCCGTCCCTGGTTCTTTCCACTGCCGCTTCCGCCGAAGTCAGGCGGATACTGTTTCCTTCTTTCTGCAGAGGAATATCCAGTTTCTCAAAACACTGTTCCAGCGTGAATGTTCCCTGTTTCAAGGTATCCCCGAACAGTTCCGCCGCACTGTTGTTGCGCAGAAGCAGTTTTCCGTCCGTGGAAAATGTCATTACCGCATCCCGCATACAGGCAAGGATGGTTTCCAGTTTTTCCCGTTCACTGTATACTTCATCCAGTGTTCCTTTCAGCCGTTCCTTCATGAAATTGAAGTTTTCCGTCAGGATACCCAGTTCGTCACTGGAGTTTACTTCGATGGCATGATCGAACCGCCCCGATGCCACAAGCTGTGTACCGTAGGTCAGGTTCTGGATGGGTGAGGTGATCGCTTTGGCAAGGAAGAAGGACAGAAGGATGGCGATCAGGATACCGACCACCATTGCCTGCAGGATGATGGAAAACACCACCTGATTCAGCTGTCTCATTTCCTCAAGGGTATCTTTTACGTAAATGATACAATGATTTCCCGCCCCGTCGATCCGCACAGCCCAGTCGGCGTACTCAGTACCGCTGATGATGCGGTTGCTGTTTTCACCGCTGATGGCAGACAGCAGATTGGGCGTCACGGCAAGGGAGGCGCCCAGTTCCGCATCCGATCCGGCAAGCATTTCAGCATCCATGTTGAGAACATAGTAGTTTCTGTATTGGTCGATCCCCAAAATACTGCCGTAGGAAGTGAGTATCGCCTTCATATCCGCAGCAAAGCCTTCATTTTCCGCCGCTGCCGTCAATTCATGGCGCAGAATGGTTTCATCCCCGAAACATTCCTCCATCTGATCTGCAAACGTATTCACGTAGTACGTAGTTACACCGTTCATCAGAATGGCGGCTACCGCACACATAACCGCTACAATGAATATCAGCAGAATCAGAACTATCTTAAAATACAGACTTTTAAACATTCCTTTTCTCCGGTCGAAGAATTCTCAGAATCAGTGCTTGGCAAGATAATACCCTACACCGCGCTTGGTCATCAGGTACTCCGGTTTTGCCGGGTCTTTCTCGATTTTGTTGCGGATTCTGCATACCGTTACGTCCACAGTACGGATGTCTCCATAGTAATCGTCATAGCCCCAGATTTCTTCCAGCAGGGCTTCTCTGGAGTAGGCTTTTCCTACATTGGCTGCCAGAAAAGCGATAAAATCATAGTCTTTTTTGGACAGTTCGATGGGTTCGTCGTTTTTGGTTACCAGATAGTGATCGCCGTCCACCTTCAGTTCGCCGATCTGAATGATATCCAGCGCCGCCTTCTTCTCCGCCACCACTTCTCCGGAACTGCGCCGGATGTTGGCACGTATTCTGGACATCAGTTCCCCGAAGGAAAAAGGTTTTGTCACATAGTCGTCCGCCCCCGTGTCCAGTCCGAGAATTTTGTCTTTTTCTTCTTCCTTGGCTGTAAGAAAAATGATCGGCACCTGGCTCACCAGACGCACCTTTTCACAGACTTCATACCCGTTCATCCGCGGCAGCATGATGTCCAGAAGAATCAGATCGTATCCGCCGCCCAGTGCCTCCGTCAGACCGGATTCTCCGTCATAGACCGTGGTACACTCGTACCCCTCTTTTTTAATATTGTAAGCCAGCATCAGCGCGATCTTCTTTTCATCTTCCACGACAAGAATTTTCTTCTTTACGCTATCCATTCTCTCTCTCCGTTCTGTCAAACATTTATTCCCGCTTAAGGATTATTGAAATGTAGGATTGATTGCTTTTGTGTTCAGGTGATTATTATTCCCACGCAGTCCGCACCCAACTTTGGAGAATTTTCCGTCAGGGAAATTCTCAGGAGTGGGATTAATTGCTATTGATTTCAAATAAATATTATTCCCACTCGGTCAGCTTAACTACAGAATAATCTTCATTCCAGCCGAGCAGTTCGATCAGCAGTACCAGAATCCGCTGCGAACAACCGTCCGTACCCACTCTGAGAACAACATGATCGCTGTTCCGCAGATAGGTCAGCATATTCTCAAATACCACATCCGGGTCTGTCTGATAATTCACCGTGAAATCCGGTACAACCGGTATATATCCGGTTTCCGTAAAAGGTACGGTGTCACCGCCCTCGGGAAGAAGCGCCAGAGGAAGTTTGCGGCAGAGCAAGGTTTCCACCATTGCATTCACTCCATCCGCCGCTTCCACAGTACCGTCTTCGGCAAATACACCGCAGCGGGTTACGACTGCCTTTTGCACAATTTCAGCAGTTCCGGTGTTTTCCGTCAGAAATTCCGTACAGACAAGTCCGTAGCCTTCGATCAGATCCGCCGGGGTCTGCTGAGCACCCGGTGCATTTGTACATACCAGATATATCTTTTTGGTACCGTCACTTTCCGGCGGAGGGGTTTCTATGGGTTTGGTCTCCGCTTCTTCCGGTTCGGCACTGTTTGTATAATCATCGATCAGTTCATCAAAGGATCTTCTCTGTTCCCCGTTTGTCAGGCGCAGAAGCATATTTCCGTGGGCATCTTCTTTGAAAGTACATTCCAGTCCGCAGATATCGGCAATCCATTCCGCATCAATGTAATAATATCCCTGCTGACGGAATATATCCACCTTTTCCGCAATTTCTCCATTTACCGCCGCAGTTGCTGTACTGTACAGAACAGAGGCATACACATCGGTATTCGTATTATGGATCAGCAGATTGTTATTCTCCGTGTATATCTGTACCGTAATGCCGGAAAACATTTCCAAAATGTCCGCCGGAATATGATATACGCCGTCTTTCACCAGAAGGGGCGCCATTGTATCCTTATACCACGCCTCGTCATTATGATACAGACTGGGCTTGTAGCCATTTTCCGTTTCATAACCGACAATCGGCAGGCACAGCAGAACGGCGGCAAGACAGCAGAGCATCATTTTCAGAAATACATTCTTCATTGGATATCCCCCGCTTTCTTGTGATATGCCACTGCCAGATCCACAACCATTCCGTAACTTTTTGCGCCTTCCTCCTGTCCCTGGAGTACCAGATACGTATTGTTCACCGCATTACTGACCTCCGATGCCACGTTGTCCCTGTATTTTTCGAAAAACTCACTGTAGCACTGAAGATCATACCGGACACGGGAATCCAGACCGTTTACAATATCCGTATACAGTCTGGGAGAGGCGGCGTACAGGGGACTGGTCAGATATTCGTACATATTCAGATAACCGCTGTACTGCATATACGGGTCATCTGAATGGATGCAGACAAGATATGCAATAAAGTTTGCCTCATTTTCTCTGGCAATTCCTCTCTGGTGCGCCATTTCGTGGGCGGTGCTGTATACGTTGACAAAATAAGGATAATTGGTATTCAGATTCGCTTCACCGGTGAAAAATGTGTACATACCGGAAATATGGGTATATGTCATCAGTCCCGACATTGTAATCTGTTTCACGGGAGCACGCAGCACCGGCAGAAAATCATATTCTTCTGCCAACACTTCGTAGGATGCCATGCACTTTTCCACAGTTTCCTTATGGCTGTACGTACGGACGGAACCGATTTCTTCTGCAAAGTATACCTGATCCGCCAGTTCATTCAGATGCCGGGTGACGGTTTTCGCCGTATTGTACAATTCTTCTGCCGAAACATCCGTCCATTCCAGATCCAGTTTGGTATCCAGCGTCGGCGCACGGTAGCCGGGAGCAAAGGTAAACACAAACAATACATACAGCAGTACCGCAATGGATAAAACGCCCATGATGCAGCGCACCATCTGCCGTTTACCGCCGGCACTTTTCCGCAAACATACAACAAATATAACCGTAAGTGTCACCGGCAGGGATAAAATAATGGTTTCCGCCAGGGACACGGGGATCCATCCCGTCAGCTTTGCCGTAACCGTCCGCAGGAAAGCGCTTACGTACAGATTGAACCGGTCCGCAAAGGATGCAGACAGGCAGAAGCCGATATGACAGACAACTGCCGCAATGCCGAGCAGGAATATGATTAATGAAGTTTTCGGTACCCAGCGGGTGATTTTCTTAAACATTCGGATCGTTTTCCTTTCCGTTATACATCTGGTTGTGATACATTTCGCAGTAGGTACTGCCGATTTTTTCGATCTCTGCGGCATCGTATCCCAGTGCCGTCAGCAGTACCCCGATATCCTCCGGCACAGGCGCGTGTACGGATACTTTTGCCCCGGTGTCCGGATGGGGGAAACAGGTTGCCGTACAGTGGAGAGCATGACGGGTGATATACGCACTCGGCTTCCAGTACAGATCATCTCCCACAATAGGGCATCCGATGCCGGCAAACTGCACACGGAGCTGATGCGTACGTCCGGTTATGGGATGTGCCAGCACAACGGAAGTGTTCTCCCGCCGGGCGATAACGATATATTCTGTCACAGCCTTTTTGGCATCCGGTGTGTCGGGAGAGGTTTCTTCCCGTTCTATAATACTTTCCGCTTTCCGGTGCATATAGCTTTCCAGTGTTCCTTCCGTCTGACCGGGTACACCGTCCAATACAGCCAGATAGGTTTTGTACACTTTCCCCGTGGTCATGGCGGTGTACATCTTATAAGAAGCATCCCTGGTATTGGCGGTCAGCATACACCCGCTGGTGTCCCTGTCCAGTCGGTTCACCGGACGGAAAACATAGGGCTTTTCCCGGTATCGCCAGGCAAGGGCATTGGAAACAGTGTCCAGCTGATGACCCAGAGACGGATGCGCCGGCATATTGGCAGGTTTGTCCACCACGGTCAGCCATTCGTCCTCATACAGGATCCCGATGGGCAGTTCTGCCGGAATGGTATAGGGACTGACATCCGATGCAGTGTCCTCCACCGCCAGAGAAAGCACATCCCCTTCCGCCAGTTCATACCGTACCGTTTTGAATACGCCGTTTACCGTGATTCCGTTTTCGGTAAATTTCAGTTTCTTGATCAGGTTGGCGGAAAAACCCAGTTCACGCTGCAGCAATGTCCGTATGGTCAATCCCACATACTGTCCGTTTATCAAAATATCCATGTTTCTTACATTTACTCTTCCATATAATTATATACGATTCTGCGCAAAAAATCCAGTCAATCTTCCAGCTCGCGCCAGTAACTGTAATAAGCCACGATGGTTCTTTCTTCTCCGCCGTGCTCCAGATCGGGTGCTGTGATGACAACTCCCTCCAGTGACAGCAGTTCCCAGGCGGATACTTCCAGAACATTGGCGCGCATCACCACATCCTGGCTGGCAAACACCAGAAGTTCATCTTCTTTGCGGATGATGGAGCCTTTTTTGGCAACTACTTCTTCAATACCGTTCACTTTCTCCGTAACACATTTCAGTGCTTTTCCGTGGAGATAATTTGCCAGATCCAACTTATATCGTTTACTGTTTACGTTTTTGCTTTTCGTCCAGTGCTTGGTCTTTTTGAACATATTTTCGCTCCGTTTTCGTGGTCTGTTTTGTTCATTTCGCCGTAATTCCAAAAATTCAAAAAAACTATTGCTTTTTTTTGAATTTATTGCTATTATTAGGTGAAGCAGAAATAGTGAAAAATGTCTTTCGGGTCGTAAAAGACTCACGGTATTTTCCTTATTATCTGCATTATAGCACAAAAGTGTCTTTCTGTGAATATATAAAGTGAAAATTTTCCCTGAATATGTTCATAAATGACGCAAATCCAACCAGAAAATGTCCCATTTGGGGCGCGGAGATGAAATTATGCTTCCGTTAGACAATTTATCAGAGGCCGCTGTAAAAGCATTGCAGGAACGCGGTTTGTCACCCGATGATGTGTCAGTCGCATTGAAGTTGGATCTGGATATTGAAGGGGAATTCGGTGAGAGCTGGCTGCTTTACACCGCCAAGACCGATACCCTCATCCGTCTCCTTGCCGACACCGCTTCCATCCCGAAAATTCAATCAGCCAACAAAAGCAAGGATTTCAAGGACTTCGACAAAAAACCGGATGCCCTGAAGGTTGCGTTCCTTGACGAAACCGATCTGCACTGTTATTCCGATATGGTCGTGGATACCCTTGCATCCAGCAACCGGCTGATCATGAGAAAGCACCCCACGCCGAGACCGGATACGGCAGGAATGTCCGAAGAAGAAACGGACAAGATCCTTGCAAAATGGGATGAAGATTCCGATTTTGAAATTTTCGGATTTTCTACCAACTCCAAGAGACAGTACCTGTTCGCATTCCGCGATATTGTAGGGCGGCTGCGCAAGGGCGAAGAGGTTGCGGATGATGATCCCATCTTCAACCAGTTCTACGCAAGATGTCCCAAGTGCGGCAAGATCTACGAAAACCAGTACCGTAAGCTTTGTACCGACTGTGATGCACTGGATACCAAGGCTATCCTGAAGCGTATCTTTGCTTACGTTCTGCCGTACAAGAAATTTGTCCTGCAGCTTTTATTCTGCATGGTCATGGTCACAGCCATCTCCCTGATCACGCCCATTATCAACGGTCGGATCCTGTATGATGACGTACTGAACACAAACGGTAAGTGGCACTCTCTGCCCATGCTGTTCACTGTACTGGGTGTGAGCGTCGGCATCGGTTTCGTTTCGTTGTTCTTCACCATCTGGAACAACCGTCTCAGTCTCCGGCTTACACACCGCATCACAAGGGACGTTAAGCAGAGTATATTCAAGTCCATGCTTCCTCTCTCTCTGGGTTTCTTTAACTCCAAGTCCACCGGCTGGCTGAACAACCGTCTCATCGGGGATTCCAACCTGATCTACAACTTCCTTGCCTATATCCCCTATGTTGCCATCCAGATCGTTACGCTTATCGGCATAGCCATCTTCCTGTTCCAGCTGAACTTTGTGCTGACTCTGATCGTATTTATTCCCGTACCGATCATCATATTCATCTACCGTGTGGTTCTGCCGAAGATGAACGTCCTGCACACCAAGCTCAACCGTGCATCCTCCGGGTTGAATTCCGTTATCAGTGATGCTATGGTCGGTATCCGTGTTGTTAAGGCTTTTGCCAAAGAAGCGGAAGAAACCAACCGTTTCCACCAGCGTTCCGAGATACATTATGATGCCAACCTGAAGGTCAACATGATGTCCCTGACCATCTTCCCGGTTATCAACCTGCTTATTGGTATGTCTTCCCAGGCGATCTGGGGTATCGGCGGTCTGTCCGTTATGGGCGAAACCATGACCTACGGTGAATGGTCCACCTATTTCGGCTACGTCGGTATGCTCTTTGGTCCTCTGCAGGCGCTCAACCAATTTGTAAGCCTGACACTGAGTACCCTCAACGGCGCACAGCGTATTTTCGAGATCACCGACATGGTTCCCGAGATCCGCGATGCCGAAAAGCCGGTTGAGATCCAGCAGTTCAAAGGGGATATCTCCTTCGACAATGTAAACTTCCATTACCTGCCCAACCGTCCGATCCTGAAGAATGTCACCATCAACATCAAAGCCGGCGACAATATCGGTCTGGTCGGTCACACGGGCAGCGGTAAGAGTACCATAGCCAACCTGATCACCCGTATGTATGACCCGGTCTCCGGTTCCATTTCCATTGACGGGGTAAATCTGAAGGATATCAAGTTAGACGATATCCGCCGGAATGTTGCCATCGTATCCCAGGAAGTATTCATTTTCCGCGGTACGATTGCCGACAATATCCGTTACGCAAAGCCGGATGCTACCATGACTGATGTGATCGCTGCAGCTAAGGCTGCCAATGCCCACGATTTCATTATGCGTCTGCCCGAAGGTTACGAGACCCAGGTCGGCACCGGCAACCGTTCCCTGTCCGGCGGTGAAAGACAGCGTGTTTCCATTGCCCGTGCGCTGCTGATGTCTCCTTCCATTCTGATTCTGGACGAAGCAACAGCCGCTATGGATACGGAAACCGAACGTCTCATCGGCGATGCTCTTGCCAAGCTGATCGAAGGACGCACCTGTATTTCCATCGCCCACCGTCTCTCTACGCTGAAAGACTGTAACTACCTGTTCGCCATTGAAAACGGTGAGATCGCAGAAGAAGGCACACCGGAAGAACTTCTTGCCAAGAAGGGCGTATACTATAAGCTGTATATGCTCCAGAGTGATGCCATGAAGAAAGTTCTGTCTGGTACATAAGCCGCTCGACAGACTCTGTCCTACATAAGTCCAACACCATCAGGTGAAATAGGAGAATTAGATTATGAGTACTACTGAAAAAACAGATGCTATGAAGAAAAACGAAGCCGAAAACACCAAGAAACAGGTGCAGGCTGAAAACAAAAAGGAAGCTGCCAAGGAAAAAGCCGCTGCTGCTGTGGAAGATGACGAAGATGATGTCGATGATGACGACATTGATACCGACCTGCTGTTCAAGCATCGCGAGTCCATCGACATGACGCCGGAAAACACCTGGTTCAGCAAATCTGTGGGCGGTCTGATCTCCGCCAAGATCATCAACGCGGAAGGTGAAGAAGAATTTTTCGAAAGAGTCATTATCCGCCGTTCCTTCCCCATTTCCGCACCGGATGAATTCCTTTCCGTCAGAGAACCCGACACCAAGAAAAACGGTCGGGGTCATGAAATCGGCATGATCCGCAATATCCACATTTTCGACAAGGATACCGTGGATCTGCTGAACGCCGAGCTGGATATCCGTTACTTCACCCCCGAGATCACCCACATCTATTCCTGCAAGGAAAAATTCGGATACAGCTACATGGAAGCCGAAACCAGCGCAGGACGTGTCGCCATCGTTCTGAACAACCCCTTCTACAACATCCGTTCACTGGAAGACGGTCGTGTAATCATCAACGATATGGACGGTAACTGCTTTGTTGTCCCGGATCCCAAGAAGCTGGACCGTCACAGCCTCAAATTCATCGAAGTATATATCTGACATCCGTAATCAAGGTCCGTGTAAGTGATTCTTACACCATAAACCTTTGCAAGTAAGGAGATAACTCATGAAACTGTTATACGATCTCCCGGCGGCGGATCAGGCTGCTTACGATGCCCGAGCTGTCGGCGAGAAACTGATGTACTGTGTCCCCTTTAATATGCTTGAAGAACGTTTTGTTAAAGGGTTTACAGTTGTTACCGACAAACATATTTACTGTATTCTGGACGGTAAGATCATTACCGAAGTCGATCTGTCCCGCTGTACCGTCTTCTCTACCGAAGTATTGTACGGCAACTGCGCCTTCTATGGTGTGATCGACGGGATCACCACCCTGATCTGCCGTTTCCAGTCCGCACGCAACCTGTCGAGATATTCCGTTCTGGTCAATGCCTGCGAAAGTCTCTCACACAAGCTGCGGCATAACGAAGCCCCCGGTGATCCCATTACCAACGATGAAAGAGAACGATTCTGTCCCATATGCAACCGTCCTCTTATTCCCGGCACCTCCATCTGTCCTTTCTGCCGTGACCAGAAGGAAGTGTACAGAAAGCTCTGGGGACTGACAAAGGGTATGAGACTTATGATCTTCTTCCCGCTGCTTGTATCCATTTTCTCCCTGGCGATCCAGTTTATTCTGCCTTCCATTCAGAAAATTGCGGTCAATGACTACATTGCCAATGAGTCCATCCGTCCCGTATCGTCCATAGGCGACCCGCATATGCGCGGATTCCTTGCCATCTTCTTGTGCATCATTTCCATTGACCTGTTCCAAAGAGCTATCGGTATCGTACAGAGCCGTATCGCCACCATCGCCGGCAGCAAATCTACTATGATCCTGCGTACCGTGGTTTATGAAAAGGTACAGTCCCTGTCCATTTCTTCGATCTCCCGCCGTGCTACCGGTGACCTGATCGGCCGTGTCCTGAACGATACCATTCGGGTACAGCACTTCATGGTAAACCAGATGCCGCAGGTGTTCACTTCGATATTCTCCTTTGTGATGGCATCTGTGCTGCTGCTGTTTCTGAATCCGATGATGGCATTATTCGTATTTCTTCCCATTCCCATTGTTATCTTTACATACAAAAGTGTAAACGAAAAATTCAGTATGTTCTCCAGGATCTGCTGGAAATATTCCAACCGTGTCAACCAGATCACGCAGGATATTTTCAACGGTATCCGTATTGTAAAAGCATTCGGTAACGAAGAAAAAGAGATCAAGAACTATCTGGATGCAACAAATGTAGATGCCTACCACGCAGAAGCACGCGGAGTATGGGGCGATACGTTCTTCGCACTCTTAGGTCAGGTCATGCGTCTCGGCAGTTACTTTATCCTGTTCTATGGTAACTATCTTCTGTTCACGGGTGCCATGGACTACGGTGAACTCCACCAGTTCAATGCATATTCCAACATCCTGTACAGCCCTCTGGCGTATTTCACAACGCTCCCGAGTGTTCTGACTGCTTTATCCACTTCTCTTGGTAAAGTGCTGGAAATTCTCGAGGAACCCCCGGAAGTCGACGATATCGACCTGCCTATCGATATTACCATCGAAGGCGATATTTCTCTGCGCAACGTGACCTTCGGCTACGATACATATAACCCCGTACTGGAAAACATTTCCGCTGAGATCAAGAAGGGCGAAATGATTGGTATCGTAGGTCACTCCGGTTCCGGTAAATCCACCCTGATCAACCTGATCATGCGTCTGTACGATGTAACGGAAGGGGAGATCGTCATTGACAACGTAAACATCAAGGATATCTCCCAGAACGCTCTCCGTTCACAGATCGGTATCGTACTGCAGGAAACCCTGCTGTTCGGCGGTTCCATCCGTGACAACATCAAATATGCCAAGCCTTATGCAACCGATGAAGAAGTTGTGGCTGCCGCAAGACTTGCCAATGCCCATGACTTTATCGTAAACCTTCCCGAAGGTTACAATACCATCATCGGTGAAAAGGGATATTCCCTCTCCGGCGGTGAACGTCAGCGTGTAGCGATTGCCCGTGCGCTGATCCATAATCCCAGAATTCTGATTCTGGACGAAGCAACCGCCGCACTGGATACAGAAACCGAAAAGCTGATTCAGGATGCCATCAACAAGCTGACCAAGGACCGCACCACCTTCGCCATTGCCCACCGTCTGTCCACTCTGCGCAACGCGGACAAGCTGATGGTACTGGACAAAGGCCGCCTCGTGGAATTCGGTACACACCAGGAACTGCTTGCCCTGAAGGGTGTATACTGGCGTCTGGTAATGGCCCAGAGACAAGGCTCCGGCATGAACAAAAAACCTGCCGCAAAAGCATAATATTTGTGATCATTCCAAAGGGAGAGAGAAACTTCAAAAGAGCTTCTCTCTCCCTTTAAAATTTGTGCAGTAAATTCATCCCCATCTCACTTCAAAAACTTTTTCGGAGGTGGAATTTTCTGCAGCGTTACAGGCACGTTCAGATCCACATTTTTTGTTTGAACGTGTCTTTTTATTTCTGATAAAACAAAAAATGTGACTGCAAGTTTAACTTTTACCTGCAGTCACGTTTTTTATTATTCGTAAATCACTTCTGTTTCACCGGAATGACTGATTCTGTGGACACTGCGCAGTTTTCGAGCGTGTCTGCGCAATTCCAAACCCAGCTTCAGGCATCTGTCCGATGTCCATAAGCAGTTTCCGGGCAGACGGATATGGATTTCCTCGCCGG
This sequence comes from Clostridia bacterium, assembly GCA_017467815.1. Classification (GTDB taxonomy): domain Bacteria; phylum Bacillota; class Clostridia; order Oscillospirales; family CAG-272; genus UMGS1696. The sequence continues at coordinate 45,429 of JAFUKI010000123.1, read as the reverse complement.
CCTTTGTTTGGGCCAGACATTGCAGAATCCAGTCGGTTCCGTCATCCGCATCGGGAAGAACCGTATAGTCACGGAAGTTTGCCACCCCGTCATACCGCAGTATCAGCACGTGATCTTCCGGTATCCGCCTGAGCATGAACCGGGAGAACACCATCGCTTTCCCGACACTGTAAGCAGGCTTGTCCTGCATCAGACCGAGCATGGTTCTTTCCATGTTTTCCGCAGAACTGCCCATGATAAAGGCTGTCTTGTCTCCGACCAGATCCACTTCCCGGTACTGTTTTCTGCTTTCCCGTGAAAAGACACGGCTCAGCGAACCGAATTTTTCCAGCAGATTATGTGCGATGTCATTGGTGTTCACGCGCCGCAGACATCTGTACAGATACACTTCCAGTGCTTCATGTTCCGCAAAGGCGTCCATGCCGCACCGTTTGTATCTTTCCCGCATTCTGCTGCGGTGGTTTGTATGGCTGTTATTTTTTGTCGGCATTTGTCTTTTATTCAACCCCAACAGCCTTCAGATACATATTTGCCCATGCACTGTTGTTGGCTGCTTCAATATTGTTCATGAATATAATATCCGATAAGCCGTAATCCTTGAGATGTTCATATACGTTGAGGTCAGTATACCGGGTATCCACCACGATAATATTGCCGTAATGTTCGCACAGGTAAGGAATAAAGGCATTTCCGAAAGAGTCTTTCAGAACCAATACGTTGAAATCCTGGGGATTTTCGGGGACATTGATAACCGTATAGGGATTGTCGCCGCCGATGAATGCCAGATAGTTTTTGTTGTACTCCAGAATACAGGAATCGTATGTGGCGGTGGTACCGTTTTTCGTGGTGATCGTCATCGTCATTTCCTTCCGGGGCATGAATACTTCCACAGAATCCCGGAATGCCAGCACACGGTCGTCCTTGGTGAAGGAATACATGGAACCGTGGTAATCATCATTGATGACACTGTAATCGAACTGATCCAGCGGTGTGGGTGTCAGACCGATGGATTCGGCATATGCTGCATAGGCATAATACGCACCTCTGCCCGTCCAGTGGTGGTCACTCTTGAAGTACAAGTACTCGTCTCTGTGTCCGTAAATGCTGTCATATGTATCGACGAAGTTGACCGAAGCATCACAATGGGCTGCCATTTTGTCCAGCGCACTCTGCTGGTCGGTAATCTTTTTCTTCACTTCGGGATTGTCGATGGTTACGGCAGATACCGGTGCCACGACAATATTCATACGGGTATTTTCGCCGAACAGGGTCTTATAATATGCGGCTGTCTGGGCGTAATACTTTGCATTTTTGTCTGAGTAGAATCCGCCGGTATACACCGCATCGCCGAAAATAAACAGACCGTTATCCATGAAGTCCGCCGCTGCATCTTCGTTGGCGTTTCCGGTGGATACTGTTTTGACGGTAACGGTACAAACGGCAACGGCATTTCCTTCCTTGGTTCTGCAGGTCAGAGTACAGGTGCCTTCCGCAACGCCTTTCACATCCAGCCCGCCTTTGGGATTCTTGGCGATGGTAGCGATGCTCTTATCGGAAATAGACCAGGTAATCGGTACGCTTTCCCCTGTTCCGTCTGATACGGTGGCGTAAACGACCGCGCCGCTGCCAATGGTAAGCTGGAGAGTCTCACGGCTCAGCTTCAGGTCATATTCCGGTACCGGTTCGGTTTCTGCCGGTTCTGTCTCGGTTTCCGGCTCTGTGGTTTCGGGATCTTCCGTTGTTTCGGATTCCGTAGTTTCGGGTGCTTCTGTGGTTTCTATAGTCTCCTCAGCTTCCGTTTCGGCGGTTGCCGGTTCCGTTTCTTCTGCTGCAGGGTTGGTTTCCGGCTGTTTGGATTCCAACTGGGCAAAAGCATCTTCCAGACGATTGTCCAGATCCCCTGTGTCTTCCGTCTTGTTCCCCGACTGGAGAAGCACAAAGGTATCTTCCCCATTGATGGAAAAGCTGGTACCCATAAAAGTGTCCATTTTCTTGGCGAGGGAAACCAGTGTTTCTCTGCCGATGAAGGTATCCGAAACATAGAGCGCCCATTCCGAGAAATAGGTTCCGTCCGCCAGATTTTCCCATGAAAATTCGGGCAGAGTCTGCAATGTTCGTTTTTCCTCTATGGATTCTGTAGGTCTGTCCGTCTGAAACAGATTCGCACACGCCACGCCGCCGAATAATAAAACTACCAGCAGCAAGGTAATAATATCAATTTTTTTCAACGGATGTTCTCCTTTGTTATTTTTCATCAGAAGCGGAAGTACAGGAACGGGCTGTAGGAATTGCCCACCAGCTGAACTGTGGAAGCTGCCACAAGCAGGATCACACAAGCCGTTTTATACAGCCGCATCGGAACATAATACCGTTCTTCCCCAAGAAGTCCGTACAGTTTTTTGCCGATGTACGGAATCACGGGGCAGGCAAGCACACAGGCAGCCGTCAGCAACCAGATATGTTCCATCAGCACGGATACCGTGAACAGATCCGTAAATCCGGTTACGCCGACACCAAACAGTTTTCCGATACCGGCGAACAAACCTTTTTCAAAATAGAATATGGCAAAACCGAATACGGTGATGAAGATGCAGTATCCATGGGACAGTATCCACTTCCCGGCACCGACGATCTTTGCCGATACCGGATGTTTTTCGCTGTCCGGTCTGGCACCAAAAAATGCCAGAAGTTTTGTTTTTTCGATGAGCAGCAGGATGCCGTAGTAGACGCCCCACAGGATGAAATTCCAGGACGCACCGTGCCACATACCGGTGAGGAACCATACCACAAATATGTTCCGCATCTGATCGTGACGGTTGCCGCCCAGGGGGATGTAAACATAGTCTCTGAAGAATGTACCGAGGGAGATATGCCATCTTCTCCAGAATTCCGTAGCACTTCCGGAGATCAGCGGATAATTGAAGTTTTCAAGGAAACGGAAGCCGAAGATCCGTCCCAGACCGATCGCCATATCGGAATAACCGGAGAAATCGAAATACAGCTGTAAAGTGAAGAACACAGCGCCAAGCCACTGTCCGGTAACCGTTGCATCCTTAAGTCCGTAAAACAGGCTGACCGCTGTATTGCAGTTATCCGCAATCAGAACCTTTTTCCCAAGACCGACGGCAAAGCGGTACAGACCTTCCTGAATTTCCACAATATTCACTCTGCGGTCTTCCAGCTGGGCTTCGATATCCTTATACCGTACAATGGGTCCCGCAATCAGCTGGGGGAAGAAGGACACATACAGAAGCAGTTTCGGGAAGGAACGCTGCACGGGCACATCTTCACGGTACACATCAATGACATACGACATTGTCTGGAAGGTGAAAAAGCTGATGCCGATGGGCATGGTCAGCTGCAGTATGGGAATATCCAGCCCGAACACCGCGTTGATCGTATCCGTGAAGAAACCCACATATTTGAACAGGCACAATATGCCCAGGTTTGTAATCACTGCCAGGATCAGCCAGGTCTTCCGCCATCGCACGGATTGTTTATGAGCGATCAGCAGACCGAACAGATAGTCCGCCAGCACAAGACCGATCATCAGAAATACATACATCGGTTCCCCGAAGGCATAAAACAACAGGGAAAACACTATAAGTACACCCCGCCGCCATCTGTTATTCGGAATCAAAAAATACGCTGCTACAAGCAGCAGCATAAAAATATATAAAAATAAAAGCTGTGAAAATACCATGTCCCAGTACCTTTCCATATAATCGATTTATTATAACATATATCGACACCAAAGTAAAGGAGATCGGTGTAAAATTTACACTTTTTTCTACAAACATAAAAATGTGGATTTCCCTTGACTTTCATTCCGAATGTTTGTATAATAAAATCGGATGTAATAATGACACATAAGGAGGTCTTATGGAAACATTTACATTGTGGGACAACGTCCCCGGTGACTATACGGAACTGCCGGTACTTCACTATTACCCTGCCGAAAACAGAAAAACCGATGCAGCCATCGTCATTTTTCCCGGCGGCGGCTATTCCCATCACGCCAAGCATGAAGGACAGGGATATGCGGAATACCTCAACTCCATCGGCACGGACGCCTTTGTCTGCCCGTATCGTGTACATCCCCATCTTTTCCCCCTGCCCCTATTGGATGCGCGCCGTGCTGTCCGCTTTGTCAGGACCAATGCGGAAAAATTCGGCATCAACCCGGACAAGATCGCTGTCATGGGTTCTTCTGCCGGCGGTCATCTGGCTGCCCTTGTTTCCAACTACACTGCCCCCATTGATTTTGAAAATCTGGACGAAACCGACACTGCGGATTATCTGCCCAACGCCACCATTCTGTGTTACCCCGTGATCCATTATCCGGACGACACGGATATTCCTCATGTGGGCAGTTATCGGAATCTGCTGGGAGAAGAAAAACAGGATCTTGCCCCCGCGCTCAGTCCCGATCTGCTGGTGAAAGCCACCACACCTCCTGCATTTATCTGGCATACGGCAGATGACGGCGGTGTGAATGTTATCAACAGCTATCTCTACGCCGCAGCACTCCGCAAGCACAATATTCCCTGCGAAATGCATATTTTCCCCCACGGAAGACACGGTCTTGGACTTGCCCCTTCTGAACCTCATGTGGCGCAGTGGGCTGGACTGTTGAAAAACTGGCTCACAGATATAGATTGGCTGAAATAACCGATTATCCGTCAGTCTGATTACAATAAAAAATATACCAATCGGAGGATCCATTATGGAAAAATTGAATCTTTGGGAGGAAGCTCCCGGTACATTTACGTACAAACCCATTCTTGACTATTACCCTGCCGAAAACAAGAAAACCGATGCAGCCGTCGTCATTTTCCCCGGCGGTGCATATGAATTCCACGCCGAACACGAAGGAAAGGGGTATGCAGAATACTTCAACTCCATCGGTATGGATGCCTTTGTCTGCCCGTACCGTGTATTCCCCCATCATTTCCCCCTGCCCTTACTGGATGCACGCCGTGCTGTCCGCTATGTTAGAGCCAATGCAGAAAAATTCGGCATCAACCCGGACAGGATTGCTGTGATGGGTTCTTCCGCCGGCGGTCATCTGGCTGCCCTTGTTTCCACCTACACAGCGCCCATTGCCTTTGAAAACCTGGACGAAATCGACACTGCGGATTACATGCCCAATGCGACCATTCTGTGTTACCCCGTGATCCATCACCCGGACGGCACGAAGATTCCCCATGAAGGCAGTTACAAGAATCTGCTGGGTGAAACGATGCCGGATCTCGCTCCCTCTCTCAGCCCCGATCTGCTGGTCAAGGACTCCACTCCGCCCACCTATATCTGGCACGCCGCTGACGATACCTGTGTGGATGTTATCAACAGCTATATGTATGCTGCAGCACTCCGCAGGCACAATGTCCCCTGCGAAATGCACATTTTCCCCTACGGCGACCACGGTATCGGTCTGGCTTCCCATATTCCCCACACCGCACAGTGGGTTGATCTGATGAAGAACTGGCTCATGGATATGGGCTGGCTTGCATAAGTTTATTCTGTAAATCATAAACCGTATTCTGTCTTCGGACCGGATACGGTTTTTCTTTCCGAAGGATTGCCGGCTGCTTCCCGGATACGACTATGATAAGAAAGTATGCATTATGCACTATTTGCCGAATTGTCTCCAAAAATAATGATTCTGTTTTCTGTTTTTTGTTCATCCGCCACATTGCTTTCTGCAGGCAATTGTGCTATACTTACCCACAGATATACAAAATCATCCAGAGTATTGTGAGGAAGAATAAATGCATACTAAGAAAAAACTGGATATCGTTAACGGACCGATGTTTTCCAATGTCATCCGCTATATTCTGCCGCTGATTGCCTCCGGGTATCTGGGACATTTGTACCATACTGCCGACACCGCCGTAATCGGACAGTTTGAAGGACCCATTGCTTTGGCTGCCATGGGTGCTACCAGCAGTCTGTATGCGCTGATCGTTACCATGTGTTCCGGTTTCGCCACTGGTGTCAATGTAGCCGCCGCGCAGAATTACGGTGCCAAAGATACGGACGGTATTCACAAGCTTCTCCATACTTCTGTTTTGATCAGCTTCTTCGGCGGACTGTTTGTAGCCGTCTTCGGTTTCAGTCTCACGCCGCTGTTTCTGACCCTGCTGGATACACCTGCTGATGTATTTCCCTATGCCGTGACTTATCTGCGCATCTGCTTTCTCGGCGTTCCCGCTTCCATGATCTACGGATTTACAGCCGCTCTGCTCCGTGCCATAGGAAACACCCGTACACCCCTTCTTTTCGGCTCTGTCTCCGGACTGCTCAACGTGATTCTGAACCTGGTCTTTGTCTGCCTGTTCCATCTGGGTATTGCAGGTGTGGCATGGGCTACGGTCATTTCCCAGTATGTTTCCATGGGAATGATCCTTATCTACCTGGTACGTCTGAAAGACTGCTGTCATCTGGATTTCCGTAAGTTGAAGGTATATAAAGACGAGTTCATCCGTATCATCCGCATCAGTATTCCACCCACAATTTCCGCTATCATTTATTCCATGACCAAGGTGGTCATCCAGTCCGCCCTCAACTCCTTTGACAATGCCTATGTAATCGCCGGTTCCGCCGCAGCACGCGAAATCGACAATTATATCTACACAGCCATGATCAGTCTCAGCCAGGCCGCCATGACCTTCACCGGACAAATGGTCGGTGCCAAAAAAGTACAGCGCCTGCACAAGGTTATGCTGACCTGTTCCGCTACCGTTATGATCATCGGTCTGATCACCGGCACGATCGCCATGGTCTTCGCCGAACCGCTGCTCAGTATTTATGTTAAGGATTCCCCGGAAACCGTCCGTTATGCCATCGACTGTATGAGCATTGTTGCCACCTCCTATTTCATCTACGGCACCATGGAAGTGCTGGTGGGTTGTCAGCAGGGTATGGGTTCTTCCTTTATTCCCTCCGTGGTATCCCTGATCGGCGGATGCGGTGTGCGTTTCTTCTGGGTTTATGCAGTATTCTACGCTGTCCCCTCCGTGATCTCCCTGTATCTGGCCTATCCGGTCAGTTGGCTCATCACCGGAGCTGCACAGTTTGTCTTCTATATCCGTACCCACAAACAGTTCGTACGTCGTTTTTCTGAATCCACCCAAGCAGCCGTCACCCAGTAAATCCTTATATTACATACCAAAACCGCATTTCGTTTTTTACAACGTATGCGGTTTTTTGTTCCCATTTTGCTATATTCCGAAAAATTTTATCTAATTTTCACACATAAGTATATTCCGGTTTTCATGTAACAGTGATATTGTAAATTTTCCCCGGGGGTGTTATAATTATAAGAGTGTGCAAAAATTGGAATATTCGCTGTTCATATATAATTCTGCCTTCCGCTGATCGTTTCCGGAATTTTGCAGCTGCTGTATTCGGCATCTGCATCAAAGGCGAGCCATCGGTCGTTGTTTATGGCATTGAACGTCAGAAACCCGCTCTGTCGGTTGTGGACGGACTGCGGAACAGCTGATATTATCTGTATTGTTATATTTGATTTGTACTGTTATTACGGAGGATTCTGATGCGAAACGAAAAAAGAATGGACATTGTAAACGGGCCTATGATCCCCAATATTATCCGGTATATCATCCCCCTGATCGCTTCCGGTTTCCTTCAGCTTCTATATAATGCCGCTGACAATGTGGTAGTGGGGCGGTTTGACGGTCCGGTAGCGCTGGCGGCTGTTGGTTCCACCGGTGCCCTGATCAATCTGATCCTGAATATCTGCCTGGGACTTTCGGTGGGCGCCAGTGTTGCGGTTTCCCAGGATTACGGCGCCAAAGATACCAAAGGTGTTCACAGAGTCATACATACTTCCGTTCTGATCAGCATCATCGGCGGATTCATCGTTGGCATAGTCGGCTTTTTCTTCTCCCGCCAGTTTCTGATCTGGATGGGCACCCCGGCAGATGTTCTGCCTCTCGCCACCCTGTATCTGAGAATCTATTTTCTTGGTTCACCCGCTTCCATGATCTACAACTTCTGCGCATCCATTCTCCGCGCTGTCGGTGAAACCAAGCGGCCCATGATCTACCTGACCGTTTCCGGTATCATCAATGTGGTGCTGAACCTCATCTTTGTTCTTGTATTCCACATGAGTGTAGCCGGGGTAGCGCTGGCAACCATTATTTCTCAGTATGTTTCCATGGTTATGATCGTTGTATACTTGGTTCGCCTGCAGGATTGCTGCCGTCTGGAAGTACAGAAACTGAAGATCTACAAAGATAAGCTGTTCCGTATCGTCCGTGTGGGTCTGCCTGCCGGAATTCAGGGTACGGTATTCTCTCTTTCCAATGTGGTTATCCAGTCCGCTGTAAACTCCTTTGACGATGCCATCGTTATGGCAGGCAGTACTGCGGCTTCTCAGATCGAAAACTTTATCTATATCGCCATGAACAGCGTTTACCACGCTGCACTGACCTTTACCGGACAGAATGTGGGTGCCGGTAAGATCCGCAAAGTGAACAGAGTTCTGATATCCTGTGCCGCCATCGTTACAGTGATCGGGATCGTGGTCGGCTTTACCACCATCCTTTTCGCAGACCCTCTGCTGAGTATTTATATCAAGGACGAACCTGCCGCACTCGCCTACGGTTTTGAGCGCATGAAAGTGGTTGCCGTAACCTATTTCCTGTGTGGTCTGATGGAAGTGCTGGTGGGCTGTCAGCGCGGGATGGGTGCTTCCTTGACACCCATGGTCGTATCCATGCTCGGTGCCTGCGGACTGCGTATTCTCTGGATCCTGACCATCTTTACCGCCTCCCCCTCCCTGACTTCACTGTATATGTCCTACCCGGTAAGCTGGTTCATCACTTCCATGACACATCTTTTCTTCTACACACTCCGCTACAGAAAAACCTGCCGGCTCTATGAAAAATCCATTGCAACGGATACAGAAAATTGAGTATTTTCCTCTGTTCACGCATCTGAAAGGAGAAGTTTTATGCGTACCGAAAAAAGAATGGATATCGTAAACGGTCCGATGATGTCGAATATCATACGATACACATTGCCGCTGATTGCCACCAATATTCTGCAGCGTCTGTACACCACTGCAGACAATATTGTCGTAGGACGTTTCAACGGTCACGTAGCACTGGCTGCCGTAGGCTCCACCAGTTCCCTGATCAATCTGATATTGAATCTTTGTACCGGAATATCCATTGGAGCCAACGTAATCGTTGCTCAAAATTACGGCGCACGGAATGAGGAAGGGGTACGCAAGAGTATCCACACCTCCGTATTGGTCAGCATCATCGGCGGACTTCTGTTTGCGCTGCTCGGTTTCTTTTTGGCAACACCCCTTCTGTCTCTGATGGATACACCTGCCGAGGTTCTCCCTCTGGCATCCCTTTATATGAAAATATATTTCCTCGGCGCACCGGCTTCCATGATATACAATTTCTGTGCCGCTATTCTTCGCGGTATCGGGAACACAAAACGTCCCCTGTTCTTTCTGACCGTGTCGGGAATTATCAACATAATTCTGAATCTGGTATTTGTTGCGGTATTCCACATGGGGGTCGCCGGGGTAGCGCTGGCAACCACTATTTCCCAGTACATTTCCATGGTGCTGATTCTCGTTTATATGGTTCGCATGAAGGATTTTTGCCGTCTGGAACTGAACAAGCTGAAAATATATAAGGATCAGCTCCTCCGTATGTTTCATGTGGGCATTCCCTCCGGTATCCAGAATTCCGTCTTTAACATCTCCAATGTATTTCTTCAAACCGCAGTAAACTCTTTCAACAACCCCGCCCTTATGGCAGGCAGTGCTGCGGCTTCTCAGATCGAAAACTTCGTTCATGTTGCATTGACCAATGTTGGTCGTACCTCACTGACTTTCACAAGCCAAAACTTAGGCGCAAGGAAAATTAAAAAAATACCTAAAGTAGCGTTATACTGTTCCCTGTTTTCCATGACATTGGCATTGGTTGGCGGAACACTTGCCATGATTTTTGCAGAACCGCTGTTGTCCCTGTTTATTGATGATAATCCCGCAGCAATCGGATTCGGTATTGAAAGAATGCGTGTTGTGGTTACAACCTATTTCCTGAACGGTTTAATGGGTATCTTTGCAAACTGTCAGCGCGGTATGGGTTCTTCCGTAACACCCGCCGTCACTACACTGATCGGTGCCTGCGGTCTGCGTATTCTCTGGATCCAGACTGTATTTGCCGCTGCACCTTCCCTTGGACTTCTGTATACATCATACCCGGTAACCTGGTTCATCACCGCATCTGCAAATTTTGTATTTTATCTGCACCGGTATAAAAAGCTGCGTCTGCACTACAGCGATGCCGAGTCTGAAATCGTTCAAAAAGCTGTATAACCAAAAGACTGACAAAACCTTTTCGGGTAATGCTCGGTGGTCGTAAAACAGTAATATTTGAATTTCTTGGAACAGGCATGATTTCGGTCATGCCTGTTCCGCTTTTATCAGTTCATCCACGGGAATGTAGCCAACGAGGTCATATTCGATATGTACCTTCTGCTTGCGCTTACCGCTGGACTTGTCAGGTGTCTCCACATAAACCGCCTTTACAAGTTCTCTGAGGGCGTATGGCGTGAGTTTGGTTACTAAGATGCAATCATCTGTAGCAAGCAGGACACGGCGGTACCCACTTGTGCGTACTTGTTGGTAAACATCCCAAGCCCTTTAACAATTTTTGAGAAATTGGCTGCGCACCGATGGTGCTGATTAGTGTGTAACAGTAAACACTCCTTCATCATCGTCAAACAGGAATAGTGTTTCGCTTTTTATAACTCTCTGATTAGGAGTAGTCAAAGCCTCTTCAATGGCTCGGTTCAATACATTCGAGTCAATATTGGGATTTAACGCCTTTGCTAATCCGGCAATGCAGTCTGTATACTCAGAATCTATTTCACCAAAAATATCTAACACGACCTCTACCATGTATACCTTTTGGTTTTCCACCATATATTGAATGCTGAATGTAACACTACCTTTCTTTGCTTTTGCATTTACATAACTTCCATCGCGCTGCGGATCAATAATTTCATATCCATTGTGCGAGGCTGCATCTAAAAAGTTCATTAGCGATGTTTCGCCTTTTGCTACAAAAAGTTCTTCGTCATCTTCATCTGGCAAAATAACATTTGTAAAATATGCTGTAAACTCATAGTTATCTGTTTTCTCAGGAAGTGGAACATAGAAATATACGGTATAGTTTTGCCCAGAGCAAATGTTTTCTACTTCTGTTGACTCAGTTCCTACTGCGGTTCCATTGATATCAAAATATGTAATTTTCCATATAGTACTGTACTCATACTCGGTGTTGTTGCTAAAAGTAAGCGACATATTTGTTCCATCGTAATCGTTCACTAATTCGCCAGCACATTGCTCTGATAAATCTTCCTCAACGGCTTTATATGCTGCAAGCAATGCTTGCTTCTCGTTAAGTTGTGACACATAGGTGGTAATGAACTTAGAATTATCCGTCAAGAAATCGTAGTTCTGATGTAAGACATTCAAAACTTCATAGCAAGTTACCAACCCTTCGTACCAGGTAATAGGCTCTTCGTAATCATGCTCTGTCTCGCTCGCTTCTTTTTGTAGTTTGAGTCCATCAATGTATTGAATAGCAAGTTGCTTTAATTGAGCATCAAGAAATTCTTTTTCGGCAAACGGCGTAATTTGATATAGTTCTGCATCAACCGCTATTCTTCTTTCACGATTTGTATTTGTTGGGGTGTCCATTCTCTCTAATACTGCCGCTTCAATTTCTGCAAGAAAATCCTTGTCAGCAGTTGCTTCATTCCCTTTTTCACCTTGCTGACCGTTTGCCTCACCTCTTGCTGAAATTTCAACCTCGACATCAGTACAGTTGATTTCAAATTCATAATAAGAATCTGATGTTACATCGAAGAATATGGTTCCATAAATATCATCATCCTCGGTGTTAATGACCCTCAATTCGTGGGTTCCTACATTTAGGTAAGAATCGAAGGATGCGACCATATCTCCTGACTCTATTTCTTCTTCATAGTAACCGTCAATTTCAACCTCGCATTTGGAAGAATTGTTGGCGCGAATTACTTTGATTTCAACATCATATTCAACTTCGGATATTGCGATATGTATGATATTACCGTCTTCATGCTCTACTCTTACTTCGTAATAGTCCTCGGTTTTTAGCATAAAAGAAAGCGTCTTGCCTGTTTTGTTCCACGGTATAACCCATTTCAACACACGCATCCACATATTCATTAAAATCGACCAAAGTAAAATCGGAAAGATATACTTCAAACATCGAACGATTATTATTATTGATATAGCCTAATGTGGATTTTGGAGTCGGAACTTTTTCCGCAAATGGATTCTCTGTCCAAGTTAGCGTTACAAACTCTTTTTCTTCTTGTTCTTTTTCGAAGTTCCCAGACCCGCCGCAAGCGGATAAGCAAAACAACATGGCACACATCAACATGAACGAGATAGTTTTTGTAAGGACATTGTTATTCATTTGAACCCGCCACCTCTTTCTTAACGTACTTATGATAAACCTCTATTACGATTCGTTTCGTTATACACGTTACTTTATCAATGTCATCGTAATAAGGTCCGGAGCCAATCGCATCACCAGAACTATTAAAGAACAAAATCATTCTTTGTGCCTTGACAAGCTCACCATATTTATCATATTTGCAACACATCAATTCGGGATTGATGTTATAGCGAATAATTTCGCCGTCAATTTCTAAATAATCCATATCACTCATCCTTTTCTCGTGTTTTTCTATTTACCATTTTCGATATTTTTCTGTTATTGTAAATTATTTCAACAGCCAATCCGCAATATCAACAATCCTTACACCCTCGTACTGATATTCATCGTGTCGAGTGCGGGCAATTACCATCTTGGGGTAAGCATCCTTGATTTGAAGTAATGGCGAAACCTCGCGTTCAAAAGTTTTTTCATCGCTGATATTGTCGGATACCTGTATATAAATCTTTTCGTTGCGCTTGATGGCAACAAAATCAATCTCTTTCTTGTAGAGTACACCGACATAGACCTCATACCCTCTGCGGAGCAGTTCGATTGCAACAACATTTTCAAGTATTCTGCCGTAGTCCATATTTTTCGTACCGAGCTTGGCATATCGGAAAGTATGGTCGCTCAGATAATACTTGTCATTGATTGAAAGATATTTTTTGCCTTTAATGTCATATCTACGAACTTTGTAAAAGGCAAAGGCATTGCACAAATACTGAATATAAGAGCTGATGGTAACGTGGTTGACCTTTTCCTTTAAGCCGCTGAATGTGTTTGTAATATTTCGTGCAGAGGTCAAATTAGAGATATTGTCCATAAGGAAATCCACAAGTCTATCCATCAACTGCATATTGCGGATTTTATATTTCTTGCGAATATCACGAACAATCAACGTATTGAAAACGTCGGCAATGTAATCATACTTGGCTTCTTGATCTTTATAGAGATAGGAGCCAGCCATGCCGCCCTCAATCATATACTTGTCAACAGCAGTATACTTGTCGCTGTAACCAAAATACTGCATATATTCGCTGAACGAGAACGGGAATACCTTGATTTCAAATGTTCTTCCTGTAAACAGCGTAGCAAGGTCAGAACTCAAAAGAAAAGCATTTGAGCCTGTAATATAGATATCGAATTTTTCGGATGCGTGCAGACCATTGATTGCTTTCTCGAAGTCGTTACACATCTGGACTTCATCAATCAAAACAAAGCTCTCTTTGCCAGCCACATACTGAGAATTGATATAGTCGTATAAAGGTCTGTATTCAAGCAGATGGTCAAACTCCGGCAAGTTGAAGTTGATTTGAATGATGTTGTGATCGGGTACGTTCTGTTCGATATGGTTCTTAAATGCTTCAAGTAGCTTGGATTTTCCGCTACGACGAACACCAGTGATGACTTTAATATCCGGAGTTCCGATTACATTGATAAGTTTTTCTAAATATTGATTTCGAGTAATAAGTTTCATGGCATATCACCTCACAGTATGTATTATACCACAATCTTTTACCATTTTCAATAGATTTTCAAAAATGGTAAATAGAAATTTACAAATAGGTTATTATTACATTTCTACATCAATTCACACGGATAGGTGATCTGATATCCTTATCTTTGAACAACGCATCACAGAGCAGAAAACAAGCGATTTTCAACCCTTAAACGCACAAAAACAGACGACACGCAACCGAAGTTGAATATCGTCTGTTTTGTTGTCCAATCCTGTAAGACAGATGCCGTAAAATTATGATTTTTACGGAATTACTGTCTTATCGGCACACGGGTAATGTCAGTCTTTTTTTACGTTCATTTTACATCAAAGGAGAAAATGTGTACCTTTTCTGTCGATTCGTCGTTCCATGTGGTCAACGGAATCAGCTTTACCGCACGGAACTTGCCGCACACGGGATGGTTCACGCACTGGAGCAGATTGGTCTGTACGTCCGCAATAACCACCGTCTCACCGGCTTCGTCAATGCCTTCGATGCGGTAGGATCTGAGCAATGTTTTCGGCATAGTCATTGTGGGACTGTCGGGCAGAACATTGGCGCGCATGACCCGCCCCCGTTCGATCCAATCGCCGGGCAGAGTTTTACGGGACAGATCGGAGTCCATGGCAAGATGAACGGATGACAGCTGTACCGGTTCGGCAAAGGTGTATTCCACTGCATTCCCCAGCACCAGAACAGTTCCGTTTTCCGTTTCTCCGTAGGTTCTGTTGTTGCGGTCCCTGCCGTTGCGAAGATTGTCGATGTTTTCAGCGCCTTCCGCAGTAAGAACGGCATTCTGTGTGACTTCGGAAACCGTTCTGCTCATTCCCGGCAGGAAGCATCCCTGTTCCATCAGCCGTTCCTGGAGCAGTTTCAGCTTAGAATCGTATACACCCTGGGGAGACAGCACATACTCTCTTGCAATATTGGCAGCGCATCCCACCGCTTCGCCCAGCAGCGCACAGGTTGCCATAACTCTGGCACTGCTCATTGCCGCATGGGTCATGGAGATATTCCGTCCTGCGAAGAACAGATTGTCAATATTCACGGAATACAAGCACCGGTACGGGATTCCGTAAGGTGCGGGTGTTTGTCCCCATACGTTGGGATTGCCCAAATGGTAGAATCCGTCCGGGTGGTGATCATCCAGCGGCCATCCCCCATATGCCACCGTATCTTCAAAGATACCACCGGACAGCACATCGCCCTGGGTCATGATATACGGTCCCACCATACGGCGCGATTCTCTTTTACCGGGTAAAAAGCCCAGAAAATCCAGTGCCCAGTAATCACCGTCGGGAACCTCGCCGCTGTTTTTGATGTGATCCACCATACCGTAGGCAAGGGCAATCAGTTCGTCGCGTATTTCTTCCGTATCTCCGATGGAATCTCTGTTTCCGCCCAGTTCCAGATACCAGAAGTTTTCGGAACTCTCACGCATATTCGGTTTTCGGAACTGAATCACTTCCGGGGTCATTTTCACTGCCCATTCCGGCGGGATATAGGTGCTTTTACGGTCACTTTTCCGCATCTGGATCAGACAACTCATACCCATTGTCTGCAGATCCGCAGTTTCCTGGGAGGTTTTCTCATTGAATTCCTCTCTGGCTTCCCTTCCGATACGGAAATCCGCACCGGTCAGAGGCGCAAGTACGCTGTCACCGGAACAGTCGGCAAACAAAGGTGCATATACCTTCTGCCAGCGCTGTGTGGTTGTCTGCCATCCCGTCACACTTTGAATACGCTTGCCATTCATCTCAGCCTGACAGACGGAACAGTTCAGCAGCAGCGAGATATTGGGTTCCATCTTTACCTTTTCGTATAAAATTCCGTCCCAGATCGCATAAATCTTATCGGGATTCCGGTACAGGGAGGTAAGGATGATTTCTTCTACGATGCCGGTTTCTCTATTGTTGTTATCCCCGGCGCCGCTGATCCACATCCGGATCTCGGAAGACGCATTCCCCCCAAGCACCGGTCTGTCCTGTATCAAAGCTACTTTGGATCCCCCTCTGGCAGCGGCAATAGCGGCACACATACCGGCAAGCCCGCCGCCGACTACACAGAGATCCACATTATGTTCTATGGTTGTAAATCCCATGGTACAGAATTCTCCTTAACGGTTATGGATTCGACTTTATTATAGCACAGTTTTTTTCCGTGTGCAAGACGATACTGGATGGATTTTCCCGAAAACTCTCTTTTTTATCCGTGCTATTTGACATCCGTATCCGGATAGGGTATAATAATAAAAAAACAAACCGAGGTAAAATATGACTGAATATACAACCGTAATTTTCGATCTGGACGGTACCCTGCTGGATACACTGGAAGATCTGGCGGATGGGGTGAACATTGCCCTTGCCGCTTATGGGATGCCTGCCAAAACCATTGAGGAAGTCCGGCTGGCTGTAGGCAACGGTGTGATGCGGCTGATGGAACTGATGGTACCGGACGGCAAGAACAACCCGCTGTTTGCCGACTGTCTGGATACCTTCCGGACCGAATATGCCAAAATATCCCGGAACAAAACAAGACCTTACACCGGAATCCCGGAGCTTCTGGAAAAACTGTCCGCTGAAGGCTATCACATGGCAGTGGTGTCCAACAAATTCCACGATGCGGTGGTGGATCTGGTACGGACTTATTTCCCGCAAATCCCCTATGCCGCCGGGGAAAGAGAGTCCTGCGGCATCCGGAAAAAGCCTGCACCGGATATGGTGTACGCCATCATGAAGGAAATCGGCGTATCTCCCGAAGAATGCGTTTATGTGGGAGATTCCGAAGTGGATGTATCCACAGCCAAAAATGCCGGGATCGACTGCATCGGTGTCACCTGGGGGTTCAGGGAGAAGGACGTCTTACTTCAAAGCGGTGCTGCAGTACTGGCGGATACTACGTCGGAGCTGTATGATGCCATCGTTCACAGAAAGGAGTCGGTATGAGAAGCACACATTATACGGTAAATGCCCCGCTGAATCTGAACATTGCTCTTGTCTCCGATCTGCACTGTTACCCGTACAAAGAGGTTCTGGAACGGGTTGGGGAAGAAAAGCCGGACATCATTGCTGTTCCCGGTGATATCATGGAAAACACCGCAAACCATTCCGTCACTGCCCCCTTCAACCAACCGGGATTTGCCTTTCTTTCCGCGCTGACTGCAATTGCCCCTGTGTATTATTCCATCGGCAACCACGAAGGCGGTATGTCGGAAGAAAACCGCACTCTGCTGAAGGAAGCCGGCATCACTTTGCTGGACAATGCTTTTCTTCACGCCCACGGATTGTGCATCGGCGGACTGACTTCCCCCCTCCCTTATGAAAAGCACCATGCCGAAAAAACGCCCTCGCCCAATCTGGAATTTTTGTCCCGGTTTGCGAATGAACAGGGATTTCATCTGCTTCTGTCCCATCATCCTGAGCATTATCCGGCATACATCCGTTCCACCGGCGTGGAGTTGATCGTTTCCGGTCATGCGCACGGCGGTCAGTGGCGGATATTCGGCAAGGATATTTATGCCCCCGGTCAGGGGTTGTTTCCGAAATATGCATCCGGTATGCATGAGAACCGTCTGATCGTAGGCAGAGGACTTGCCAATACCGTTTTCCCGATTCCACGGCTCGGCAATCCCACGGAAGCCGTGTTCATCCATCTCCGCAGGGGGGAATCATGAAACTGTATACCGCACAGATGACGGATCGTAAGCAATCCCGCCTCCTTCTGCATAAAGCACTGTTCCGGTATACCGGGATCGACAACTGGAAGATCGGCACAGAACCATTGGGCAAGCCATTCGCCATTCCCCCTGTTTCTTCTGCACCGGACGTTCACTTTTCCCTTTCCCACAGCGGCACTTTCTGGATCATCGCCCTGGATGACCATCCGCTGGGACTGGACATACAGCAGCACAAAGGGCCCTGTACGCTCTCCCTTGCCAAGCGGTATTTTCATCCGGAAGAAATCGCCTTCTGGCAGAAAAACGGAGAGAAAAGCGATGTTTTTTACGATATCTGGTGCGCCAAGGAAAGTTATGTAAAATACACCGGGGAAGGCATCACACGGAATCTTGCCGGTTTTTCCGTTTTTCATCCGCCCGTCCCTCTGCAAAGGATTCCTTTTGCGGGGGGATACAGTGTTTACCTTTGTTCAGAGCATCTGCCGGATGTTCTGCCGGATATCGGGGAGATACATTGTGATCTTTGATTTTTCCGACAATCCCGGAAAATATTCCCGCGACCATTGTAATCCCCTGTCAATTATGTTATAATAAAAGGTAAATGTGTCAATATCTGATCATTCCACAGCAAAGGAGTTTTGATGATGAGTGAAAAAAGAAGCAGTTTTACCGGACGGATCGGCTTTGTGCTTGCTGCTGCCGGATCTGCGGTAGGACTTGGAAATATCTGGCGTTTCCCCTATCTGGCTGCCAAATACGGCGGCGGGATCTTCCTGCTGGTTTACCTGATTCTCGCCGTTACCTTCGGTTTTGCCCTTATGATAGCGGAAATTGCACTGGGCAGAAAAACGGGTCTGAGCACCATCGGCGCCTACGCCAAACTGGACAAGCGATTCGGTTTTATCGGTATCTTGGGTGCAGTCATCCCGGCGATCATTCTCCCGTACTATTCCGTGATCGGCGGCTGGGTAACCAAGTATCTTGCCATTTATCTGACCGGTCAGGGTCACGGTGCCGCGGCTGACGGTTTTTTCGATACTTTTATCGGCAAACCCGTTGAGCCTCTGATCTGGTTCCTTGTATACATCGGTCTGACCGCAATTGTGGTTATGTTCGGCGTGGAAAAGGGGGTTGAAAAGGTCAGCAAGATCATGATGCCCATTCTTGTGGTACTGACTTTGTTTATCGCCGTATACACCATGTTTATTCCCGGTGCTATGGATGGGGTCCTGTATTATATCACCCCCGATTTCAGCAAATTCTCCGTAACGACGGTTCTTGCCGCCATGGGTCAGCTGTTCTACTCCATGTCCCTGGCAATGGGAATCATGATCACCTACGGTTCCTACATGAAGAAAGAAGACGATCTGGAAAGATCCGTCCGTCATATTGAATTATTCGACACCGGTATTGCTTTTCTTGCCGGAATGATGGTGATCCCCGGCGTATTCGCGTTCTCCGGCGGTGATGAATCGGCACTCGGTCAGGGTCCCGGTCTGATGTTCGTTACACTGCCGAAGGTATTCGACTACATCCCCGGCGGCGGTATTATCGGATTTGTATTCTTCCTGCTGGTTCTGTTTGCCGCGCTGACATCCTCCATTTCTCTTATGGAGACCATCGTTTCCGTCATCATGGACAAGTTCAAGCTCGGACGCAAGGTTTCCTGCCTGATCGTATTTGCCTTCTCCGTTCTGCTGGGTATTCCCTCCTCTCTGGGCAACGGCATCTGGAAGGATATCACCCTGTTCGGCATGGATTTTCTCACCTTCTTCGACTTTGCCAGCAACAGCGTGCTCATGCCCATCGTAGCATTCTTCACCTGCATTTTCGTAGGTTTTGTAATCAAGCCCCAGTCCCTGATTGATGAAGTGGAAATTTCCAGTCCTTTCAAGAGCAAGCGGCTGTTTGCGGTGATCATCAAATACGTTGCGCCCGTATGCATCATTCTGATTCTGGTTTCTTCCGTTCTCAACGGTCTGAATATCATCAGTATTTAATTCAGTATTTAATAGACTTTGAAACGTCTCCGTTTAACCGGGGACGTTTTTTCATACAAAAACCTCCCATTATTCCCTCAATATATTGCAAACCCCGGATTTTTCTGTTATAATACTATTGAAAACTCACGGAAAGGACTCAACTTATGTTACTTTATATCATTCGTCACGGTGATCCCACATACAATGAACAGGATGAACTGACCGAAAAAGGTACCCTTCAAGCCGCAGCTCTTGCCAAGCGTCTGGCACGTTACGGTATGGATGAAATCTATTCTTCCCCCCGTCCCCGCGCGCAGAAAACTGTGGAACCCCTCTGCCATCTCCTGAAAAAAGATATGAAAATTCTGGAATGGACAAATGAAGATATTTACTGGAATTCCTTTGCTTATGAAATGGAGCCCGGCCGCGGTGAGTGGTGTTTCTGTTCTCCCGAAGGCAGAAAGGAACTGCGCTCTCCCGAAGTACTTGCCATGGGCAAAGATTGGTATCAGGCGGACTATTTCAAGAGAATCGGCGTCAATCCCGAACCGGCATGCAAAAACCTGCTCAAAGAAAGCGATGCCTTCCTGAAATCCCTGGGCTATGAGCATGAAGGTTCCCGCTACAAGATCCTGGATCACAACGAAAAGCGTATTGCCGTATCCTGTCATTACGGTTTCAGCCTGACATGGCTCGGTACTCTGCTGGATATTCCCCTGCCCCTCGCATGGACGACCCTCGTTATCTCCCATTCCAACGTAAGTGTGGTTCGTTTTGCCGACAACAAGTTCGGATACACCGTCCCCACGCTTCTGACCCACTCCAATGACAGCCATATTTACGCAGAAGGCCTGCCCACGGATTACAACAATTACCTGTATTTCTGATATCGGCATTTTTTCAGAAGTAATCATTTACCGACAAAAACGCCACTATACTTTTGAAAGGATTTGAATCATGTTACTTTACATCATCCGACATGGTGACCCTACATATAACGAACACGACGAACTGACTCCGAGAGGTACTCTGCAGGCAGCAGCGCTTGCCAAGCGTCTGGCACGTTACGGCGTGGACAAGATCTATTCTTCCCCGCTGAACCGCGCCCGTGTTACCGCCCAGCCCACCTGTGATCTTCTGGACAAGGAAATGGGCATTCTGGAATGGGCAAACGAAGATCTGTACTGGGACGAGCTTGCTTATGTTTATGAACCCGGTAAAGCCGAGTGGTGCTTCCGTACCCAGGAAGGCATTGTGGAACTCCGTTCTCCCGAAGTGGAAAAGCTGGGCAAGGAATGGTACAAAGCGGACTATTTCAAGAGAATCGGCATCAATCCCCTTCCTGCCTGCCAGCGTCTCCGTGCTGCCAGCGATGCATTTTTAGCTGAACATGGCTATGAACACGATCCGAATGAAGCCAAATACAAAATTGTGAACCCCACCGACGAGCGTATTGCCGTATTCTGTCACCACGGTTTCGGTCTGACCTGGCTGGGGGCGCTTCTGGATATTCCCCACCCCGTTGCATGGACCTCTTTCGATATTTCCCATTCCGACCTGACGGTTATCGACTTCGGCAACAATCCTTCCGGTTATACGAATCCCATGATTCTGACCCTCTCCAATGACAGCCATCTGTTCGCGGAAGGTCTGCCCACAAGATACCAAAACAAAATCGAATTCTGACAAAAAAACTCTTCCGTACGCCGGGAGAGTTTTTCTATTGCAAATGTATGGGAAATTTGCTATAATTTATACTATAAGGCAATACTATACCTGAGTTTCTTTACGGAGTACGATTATGACACTGATCGAATTTTTTGATAAAACGCCCCTGTCCAATATTCTTGGTTCCCTTGCCCTTCGTCCCAGACGGGTTGTCTTTATCGGAACCGACAGACGAAAGCTGTCCGATGCTTTGCCTGCCATCCAGAAAATTCTTCGTGCAAGGGGACTGAAGACCTCCCTGAGTCTGCGTGTTATGGATTCTTACGACCTCTCCGGCATTCTGGATATTCTGAAGGATATCATCGAATACGGCAGTCGGGTATTCGGTGAGGATGAGTATGTATTCGATTTCACCGGCGGTGAGGAAGCGGCGCTTGTGGCTGTGGGGATGGTTTTCCGTCTGACCGACCAACGGGCGCATATTTTTCAGATCAGCGCCGAAACACGCCAGGGTATGCTTTACCGGATCCCCCTGAACGGCACCGGGGACATCCGCCTGATTCCCATTGACGGGACTTCCGATGAAAACAAAGTCGAGCTGACCAATGCGGAGGGTATCCTTCTCCACAACGGCAGAATCCGGGAAGAAATGGTTTCCGGCAACACTGCTGACGGCTTCCCTTTTACCGATTCCGTGTATAAGGATATAAACCGCTTATGGAAACTGTGCATTCCCGACTGCGGGTTCTGGAATCAGCAGACAGGGCGACTGGGCGGTTCTGTACGTGAGACGGAAGAAGACCCCAGCGTATATTCCTATCACGAAAAAGGGATGGATGAAAACTTCATGAGCAGACTGGAAAGCTTTGGAATGCTCTCTTTCCAGCGTCTTGGCGGCAGACAGTACTGTACCTTCAAAAATCCCTATATCAAAGATTGTCTCACCAAATCCGGCACGCTTCTGGAGTACAAGACCTATATGACCGCTTTCCATTACAAAGCCGACAATGTAAAGATCCCCTACACCGACGCCGGAGCAGGGGTTGTCATTGAGTGGAACGGTTCGGATACCCGGAACGAGATCGACGTCATGCTGATGCAGGGCGTGCTGCCCTATTTTATTTCCTGCAAAAACGGCGATATCAAAACCGACGAGCTGTACAAACTCCACACGGTTGCCGGAAGATTCGGGAACAAATATGCCCGCCGCATCCTGGTTTCCACCACCTATTTTGATCCGGAAGACCGCAGTTATGACGGTGACCTTGCGGTACGGTATATGCGTGAACGCGCCAACGATATGCACATCACCATTCTGGACAGGGTTCACCGGATGTCCGACAGAGAATTTTTCGATGCCCTGGCAGGATGTGCGGCAGAAACAACAGTGCAAAATTAAAAATACCTTAAACAATTATTAAGGTATTCAAAAGGATATATTATAGACAGTTTATATTTTTGTGGTATACTTAGGACAACAAATTCTACGAGGATACCATGAAAACGATCTATCTTCTTTTAACCCGTTCCGGCACTTTTCTGTCTGCCGTGATCCATCATCTGACCAATGCGCCGTACACACATATTTCTCTGGCAACCACTTTTGAAAACGGCACTTTCGGGGCATTCTACAGTTTCGGCAGAAAAATCTGCCGTTATCCCCTCCCGGCAGGTTTCATTCAGGAAAAGCTGTGCAGCGGTTATTTCGGCGCCCATCCCGATACCCAGTGTACCCTGATTGCCCTTCCCGTATCCGATGAAGCCCATGCCCTGATCTGTGAAAGACTGCAGGATATGGCGGACAGCGAAAAAACATACCACTACAACCTTCTTGGCGTGATTCTGTGCTACTGGGGCATTTCCCTGCGCCGGCAGCATCATTTCTTCTGTTCCCAGTTTGTTGCGGACATTCTGGACGAAAGCGGTGCGGTACAGCTGCCCAAGCCTTCGTCCCTGATGCATCCCATTGATTATACGGCTCTGGATCAGGCACAGTTCTTGTTTACAGGCTGCGTTGGGGATCTGCTGACCAATGCCGAGGCTTTGCCGATATGTCCTTAACCGATTATCGGGTGCTTTTTCAGAAAGAAATCCCCGGAAACAGGCGGGTTCATACATAAACCGTACAGGCTGTCTACCTCACAGAGAAAATCATACTGTTCTGCGGCAGATCCGCTCATTTTGCTCCGATCCGCCGGTTTGGTTAATACTGTGAAATCTTCAGCCAATGTATAATTCCGCAGCCATTCCCGACCTTTTTCTCCCGCAGCAAGCAATATCGTATATAACGGACGCGATTTCAGAATCTCCTGCTGTATCCCGGTCATACCGAACAAGGCAGTACGGCGGATCCTGGCGTCCGTGTATTTTTTTGTTGCGGCAGATTTCAGAAAATCCGTGCCGTTTTCTGCGGTATATGCGGTCTTCTTCAGACGTTCCCACAAGCCGCCTTCCCCTTCCGCGCAGGCTGAATCCCCCGCGAACAAACGGAAATACGTATGGGCAATATCATAGAACCGCTTTGGGAAGGTGACCGCCGTGTCCTTCATCTTCTGCGCCACGGAAGCAGGTACAAACGGTGTGCAGTCCCTTCCTTCGGCAAGATGATCACGCAAAGTGCTGGCGCTTGCAATACCCGCACCGGCAGGCAGTCTTTTTACCGCCTCAGCCGTCGCCCGACAGTCCAAAGCCTTCATCTGACGAAGATACCACACCCCAAGCTTATCGTTGGCAAAAAGAGAAAAACCGCTCTCTGCGGCAAGCATATCGTACAGTACCGCTGCTCCTGTATCCGGGTGGCAGACCGCATATGTGCTGAATCGTTCTTCTTCCGCTTCCAGCCACTCTGCGGCTTTCCGAAGCATTTCCATATCTCCCGATTCACTGCCGAACATCAGCCGGTCACAGCCCATTTCCATGGCAACAGCAACACCGCCCAGAGAAAATGCTTCCACACTACCGACGGACCAGGGATATGGCAACTCCACTACAATATCTGCACCGTTTTCCAGAAGAAGGGCGGCTCTGGTGTATTTATCCCATACAGCAGGAAGCCCGCGCTGTACGAAATTTCCACTCATAACGGCGGTTACAATGCCCGAATCTTCTTTTGCTTTACGAAATACACAGGCGTGTCCGTTATGGAATGGGTTCGTTTCACAAATGACAGCGGTATTTTTATACATTTTTTGTTTCTTCCTCTGAATTATCAAAAACTTCTTGTAAATTGCGGCAAAATCTTATATAATATTATATATGATAGAATATCATTTGTCAAATTTAATTTTTACATACTTTATCTACTGGAGGAAATGTATCCATGAAAGTTCTTGTTGTAAACGCAGGCTCCTCTTCCCTGAAATATCAGCTGTTTGATACTGCCAGCGAATCCGTTCTGGCTAAGGGTATCTGTGAACGTATCGGTATCGACGGCCGCATCGAACACAGAAAGGGCGAAGACGGTGAAAAGCTGAAAGTTGAAATCCCCATGCCCGACCATGCAGTAGCAACCGAAATCGTTATCAAGTACCTGACCGACGCTGAAACCGGTGTTATCTCCGATATGAACGAGATCGAAGCAATCGGTCACCGCGTTGTGCATGGCGGTCCCTACTTCTTTGAATCCGTTCTGCTGACTGACGAAGTTCTGGAAAAACTGGAACTGTGCCGTGACTTTGCTCCTCTGCACACCGGCGCACACATCATGGGTATCAAAGGCTGCCAGGCTGTAATGCCCAACAAGCCCCAGGTTCTGGTATTCGACACCGCATTCCACCAGACCATGCCCGAACAGGCTTATACTTACGGTATCTCCTACGAAATGGCTGAAAAGTACAACATCCGCCGTTACGGTGCACACGGTACTTCCCACCGTTATGTATCCCGTGAAATGGCAAAGCTGCTGGACAAGCCCGTTGAAGAAACCAAGATCATCACCTGCCACATTGGTAACGGTTCCTCCATTTCCGCTGTAAAGGGCGGCAAGTGCGTTGATACCTCCATGGGTCTGACTCCTCTGGAAGGCGTTCTGATGGGTACCCGCTGCGGTTCCATGGACCCTGCTGTTGTTACCTTCATCATGGAAAGAGAAGGCTATACTCCTGCTATGATGGAAGACTACATGAACAAGAAGTGCGGTTTCCTGGGTCTGTCCGGTATCTCTTCCGACAGCCGTGACATCGAAGCTGCTATTCTGAAGGGTGACAAGAGAGCATATCTCGCAGCATCCACTCTGGCTTACCAGATCAAGAAGTACATCGGTTCCTATGCCGCTGCTATGGACGGTCTGGACGCTATCGTATGGACTGCCGGTATGGGTGAAAACAACCCCGAACTCCGTGAAAGAGCCTGCGCAGGTCTGGAATACTTCGGCGTAAAGATCGACACCGAACTGAACGCCAAGACCCACCACCAGCCCAACACCGTAGAACTTTCCACCGCTGATTCCAAGGTTAAGGTATACGTTCTCCCCACCAACGAAGAACTCATGATCGCTTCCGATACAGAAGCTATCGTAAACAATCTCAACAAATAATCACAATTTTCACCGGGGATAACATTCGTTTGTCATCTCCGGTGACTTTCTATCGGTATTCTTCATACATTCAAACAACCACAGAAAGGATACAGAAATGGGACTTATTAAAGCGATAACCGGAGCTGCCGGCGGTGTACTTGCGGATCAGTGGAAAGAGTTTTTCTACTGTGATTCCATTCCAAACGATATTCTGATCGTAAAAGGACAGAAGCGCACCAGCGCACGCTCCTCCAATACAAAAGGTGAAGACAGCATTATTTCCAACGGTTCCGGCATTGCCGTTGCGGACGGTCAGTGCATGATCATCGTGGAACAGGGCAAGGTTGTGGAATTCTGCGCAGAACCCGGTGAATTCACATGGAATTCCTCCAGCGAACCTTCCCTTTTCACCGGCAGTCTCGGCGAAAGCATTATCGAAACCTTCAAGCAGATCGGCAAACGGTTCACCTACGGCGGCGACACCGGCAAGGATCAGCGCGTTTACTATTTCAACACAAAAGAAATTCTGGACAACAAGTTCGGCACCAAAAATCCCATTGCTTTCCGCGTAGTGGATTCCCGGATCGGCTTTGATGTGGACGTTTCCCTGCGCTGCAACGGTACGTACACCTTCCGTGTTGTAGACCCGCTGAAGCTGTACACCAACGTAGCAGGCAATATCGCCCACGCCTACAGCAAGGAAGCGCTGAAGGATACCATGAAGAATGAATTCATCAGTGCGCTGGGTGTTTCTATCGCCAAACTTTCCACGCTGGAGATCCGTCCCAATCAGATTCCGGCTCATACCGATGCACTGGAAAAGCATCTGAACGAAGCACTTTCCGACGAATGGGGTGCGAGGGGTATCGGGTATGTCAAGGTTTCCATCAATCCTCCGACACTGACCGAAGAAGACCAGGAAATGCTGAAAACCGCCCAGAAGACCGCTATGTACAAGGATCCCACCATGGCAGGCGCAACCCTGGTCGGTGCACAGGCAGATGCAATGAAGGCAGCAGCCAGCAATTCCGGCGGCGCAGCTATGGGTTTCATGGGTATGAACATGGCAATGGGTGCCGGCGGAGTAAATGCACAGAACCTGTTCCAGATGGGGCAGCAGCAGGCAGCACAGGCACCCGCAGCATCAGAACAGGATGGCTGGAAGTATGCATGCGGTACAGTATCAACCGGTAATTTCTGTACCCAGTGCGGTGCAAAGAAACCCGAACCCAAACCCGCGGGCAGCTGGACCTGCAAGTGCGGCACAACCGCAACAGGCAAATTCTGTCCCGAATGCGGATCTGCCAAGCCGGCTGAGGAAGGCTGGACCTGTTCCTGCGGTGCGGTAAACAAGGGCAAATTCTGTCCCGAATGCGGCGCAAAGAAACCGGCAGGCATTCCCCAGTACAAATGCGACAAGTGCGGCTGGGAACCGGAAAAAGGTACCACACCGCCGAAGTTCTGTCCCGAATGCGGCGACCGTTTTGACGACGGGGATGTACAGTAATGCCCCTGACCGTACGGTAAAAGAATTCGCGGATAATTGATGAAACGCACAAACACCACTGTCGGATAATTCTGTCCCGGCGGTGGTGTTTTTCCTGTGAATGACAAATAAATATTGACAATTTGCGTAAGCTATGATATAATTATATTTGTGTATGTGAGTTTTCACATCAAAAATGCAGGGTTATCGAAGTGGTCATAACGAGGCGGTCTTGAAAACCGTTTGCCGTCAGGCACGTGGGTTCGAATCCCACACCCTGCGCCACTTGGGGTTGAAATGTACGTTTCAACCCCATTTTTTTAAAAAGAACCACAGTTTTGCGGCTGCGGTTCTTTTCTTTTTTGTTTACATGATTTCCCACGACGGGAATCCGGGAATGGTGTCAAGATGTACTCCTGCTGGGAAACACCCATCAGAGTACTGGGAACAAGCAAAAGCAATAATATTTTTCTTTACTGCTCCCTCTTCAACAGAAACTAATTCAGGCTTTTTCCAACATTCTTTGACGTTATTCTTCATTCTTTTTTCTCTCCACGAATTTCTCTTTCAGATAATCTATAACAGAACAGAAATAATTGTTATTTATCTTATAATATATCTTTCTGCCGATTTTATAATTAATAATTAACCCTTCTGTTTCTAAATGATTCAGATGGTAAATAGTGCTATTTGATTTTAAACCTAATTTTTTTGCAATTTGAGCACAATACATATCTTCAATAACCAACATATCTAGTATTCTTAATCGTTGCTCATCATAAAGTACACGGCTTAACCCTAACAAATCAATCTCAGATGCCTCAATCTCAGTATAATATACTGCTAATAATTGATGGATTTGTAAACCTAATACTGAAAGCCATTTTCTATCATCTTTTTCAAATGAAGCTGCAACAATATTTACTGAACAGTATGTGACATACACATTCTCGTATTGAGATATATCAATACAATGCAACGCGCTTAATGTTCGAAGATGTTCAGATTCAAATCTATCAAATAATTGTTCGATTTCTGACTGATGTATTTGGTTCAACTCTCTACAAATTGATTCCACATTTCTAAATTCAGCAATAATCTCTTCTATTTCATACTCTCCATACAATAGAAAATCAAGGAGGTACATTTTTACATCACTAGGCAAATCAGCATTAAACAAATTATCTTTTATTGTATACAGCGTGTTTTTGTCAAAATCATCTGGACAATCATCGGAAATATAATTCTTATAAATTGATTGCTTTAGCCTATTGATATCTCGTAATGTTGTGTAGAAATGTTCAATCAATCCCGATTCTTGAAAAGCGGTAAGATTGATATATTCTCGTACATATGTAACCATGCCCGTTGATATATCTTTATCTTTGTCATAATAGAAGAAAGGAAGTAATTTATCAGAAATATCTGATAATCGTTCAATGATTAAATGATATAAATTCTCATTTTGATCATACAAAGAAGTACCAGTCCGCAACGGCAAATACGCCCGTTCCCCATTGAACCGCAGCTTGAGAGCAAACAACATATCATACAGAATACCAGGTTCCTTAAGATAAACTATATTGTTCAATGTATCATCTCATTTCTTTCATCGTTGTTGACTTTATTCTATCATAAATAAATCTTATTGTCAAGCATATTCTTCATGTTATTTGCTATTTTTTGTCGAAAACCAGGCTATAACACATTTTCTTTCCATTTTACACATGATACAATGTTATTCGATTGTGTTTGGATTGATTATTTGTTATGAGACATAATATCGAAAAAGCATTAAAAGAAGAACTGCGTACCCTGGCACTGACCCTCCGAGACCGTCTGAACCTCACCCAGAGCAAGATGGCAGAAAAACTCATCATGACCGACCGTTCCTATTCCGATATCGAAACCGGCGAAAATATGTGCGGTACTCTGACTACCATTCTGTTGCTCGCTGAACTGGACGATCCGAAAACGTATCTGCAAGAATTAAAAGGAAAGATTGATGCTCTCCTTGAGGAAGAAAAAGCGAAAGAAACGGACATACAGTTGGTGTAAAGCCGTAAGTTATCTGGTCCCCTCGCAAAAGTACATCATCCAGAAAAATGCTGATCTTACGTTATTTGGATCGGTGTTCCCGTAAAATTTTCCATACAATATAAAATGCAAGAAAGGACAGTCCAAACACAATTATCAATAACCTCCGGAGATACACTCTCGCGGAGGTTATTTGGTTTGGCGACCAACTTTTACTATTGGAAATTGGCCTTGCCATAAATCTTCTCGTTTAATAAAAACCATGTATCTGCACAGTTTTATTTAGTCTGCCTATTTTACTCCAATCTGCTCCAGTACAAACTCCATATCACAATACTTCACTTCACAGCAATACGGAATCAGTCGATTCAAAAACACAAGATATTCTCTCGTGATGGGATATACCGTTATAGGAGACACCATCAGCTGCCGTAAAGCCTCTGCCTTACCGAGAGGTTTTATTTCATTGGTATCCAAAGTACGCGTCAGAAACAGAATTTTCCCGATTTCCATTCTCAAGGGAGACAATTTTTTCGGCGTATAGACATATCTCTCATCTGCCTTTTCAATCGGATGGGGTACAAGGCCATGTTCCTGCAAAACCGTGTATCCGCCCTCTCTCAAATGAATGGGTGTATGGCATGGATAAACGGACAGATCATTCATATTTATAAACACACAATCGTCCGATATGTACTCCATGTTCCGTTCGGCAAGATATGCCGTCAATGTTGTTTTCCCGGTGGTTGTCGGCGCACAGAATATATATGCCTTGTCATCATGGGATACCCCTCCGGCATGCAGTGCAAATATTCCGGGGGTGATCTTCTTTTTTAGAAACATTTCATTGTGCAGGTATTGTACCGGATTATCCGTTGGTATTGTATGCCCGTCATATGTTATATAATATCCGTTATCCATCTGTGTAATATGGTATGCGCCAGTATCTGTCTGTGTATCCAAACGGCAGTACATACCGTATGTCCGGCGCAATGTATCCATAATATCCTGACATTCTGTTTCTACGGTATAACAATCTGCATGGTATGGCAATTGTATTGTCAACTTCATTTTCAGTACCTTTTTTATTCTATATGGAAACAATCACATATATTTTCGATTGATCTCGATTTTCGTCCGGTCTTGTGCTGTAAGACTCGATCTGAACGTGTTTCCTAATTCTTCATCCAATATGTAGTCGGAAATCCCGAAATCCAAATATTTATATTCCGATTCCGTCAATCCGAAGCGGTTATATTCTGTATTGTTTGCTCCATCAGTCAAAGCAGCAAGATACGCCTGCAATCGCTCATTTGGAAAAAGACGATTCGTATGATAAATACAAAATGCCACATACTCCGTGACACCATACGTGCAACACACTTTTTTGAGTTCCTGCAAATCAGGTGATACATTGGTAATATAGTAAAACAGATCACAGAAATGAGACAGTTTAATGCCTCTGTCAGCCAACAAATAGAGAGAATTGAAATCCTTATAATGGTGCATACACAGCGAAATAAATTCAAACACCGGATCCAATTTCCGTATCAAAATATCGTGAATCTTATACATCTGCGTATTACGCAAAAACGTTGTCATATCCGCTTTCCGGCTGCTTTCACCCCAGAATATATCCACATTCACATCAACATTGATAAATGGACACAGTTTACTATCCATCTTTTTCACAAAAGCTGCCATTTGGTGGGTGAATGTTTTTTGATAAATCAATTCCTGGCGTGAGTAAGGGATAATCTGATCATTCACTACACGCCCCTGGATAAATCCATGCTTTTCTAAAATTGTTTTTACGTTCTGTATAGCATCGGGGGCTATCAACAAATCAATATCACCAGACCTTCTATACGCCGTGCTGCCGTATATTTGTTCCGACAATACCGCACCTTTTATGACAGCATATGATATGTCTGAACTGTTCAATTCCTTAAATAAAGCTTCACAGGCTTTATATCGTTCCTTCACCGCTACCTGATTTACTGCAAGATATACAGCCTGTTTACTTTTGTAGATCGGAATTTTTGAAAGTAAATAATAGGCTTCATGCTGATTGAGAAAACGTATTGTATCCGGATCAGGCGAAGATTCACCACGCATGATCTCGCGAATGTTTGCGATTATCTTATCTTGTCTCATAATTTACACCATGTTCTTTATAGAAGTCTCGGCAATAGTCGTTTTTACCGGTGGATACATATACACCTCGCAATTCTGCTGCAGTCATTTCCTGTATTTTTTGCAACAGCAGCGATTCAAAATTCCGCCCGAACACTCTGCAGGATAGAATAAAACTTTCGATCTCCCCATTACCGCAAACAACTGCCATTGCCACA
Source organism: Clostridia bacterium (assembly GCA_017467815.1). GTDB lineage: Bacteria > Bacillota > Clostridia > Oscillospirales > CAG-272 > UMGS1696. The sequence continues at coordinate 13,666 of JAFUKI010000123.1, read as the reverse complement.
GTTCCCATATCCCCGAATTTATCCGATACTTTTACATAGTAAACCATATATCCCGGATTGTCTATACGCTCAGTTATATCTTCCACGGTATATCGGGTATCGGTTATATTAAATCGGTTGGCGCGTTGGGATAATTCTGCCAGTCGAGCCGCATCCGTCCTGTCGGCTATGCCACAATAGAAGTTTGTTTCCAGTATATGGTTGTATTCCTCGGCGGACATGGTTTCGATATGGACTTTTTCTCTTTCCTTCTTTAAATGGAATTGAGTTGTTCGGTCAATATCTGTGGTTTCCGGCAGATTGTAAAAGAGTGAAGCCAATGCTTCTATAAAGTCATCCTGCCCATATGCTTTTATACATTTCAATTCCGGTATTGCCGTGGAAAGTATCTCCAACTCCTGATCACTGTCGTCTATGTACAGAACATTGTCCGGATAGAACCCTGTCTCTGCAAGGATATTCCGAACAGCGGATACCTTATCTGCACAGTTATACTCAAGCATACTGAAATCAGAAACACCGAGGCAAATGCTTGCAGCATTCAGCATATTTTCAATATTCTTTTTCTCATTACGGGTACATCCCGCCAGCAGAACGCCCCGTTTCTTTAATCCTGCAAGTGTCTCACAGAATTCTCGTGTTTCCGTATCCGAATACGCCGCTTCTTCTCCGGCTTCTCCTGCGATTTTTCTCCACAGTACACCGTCGCAGTCGGTTATGATGCATTTGTACAGTGGGGTACTATCCTTGCAGTATTTCTGCAGAGTATCAAAAATCACATCAACGCTGCAAAATTTCTCCGGAAGCAAATCACTGTCCAAAATTTCAATGTCATATTTGTTTTCCAGTTCTACGATCAACCCGACCAACTGAACCGATTCCATACCCATTTCACGCAGATCAGCAGAATCTTCTATCTCTGTTATAGACAGAACCTTCTTTACGATTTCCTTGATTTCTGTTTTATTCATGTGTTTTCTCCAAATAAGTATGTGCATACTCCCTATATTGAGGGTTCGCTTTCGTCATTTCCAAATTATATCCACACTTCCGGAACAGTCTGCCAATAGCGTACGATGCCTGGATAAACGTATCCGCCGTATGATCGTCTTGTTCTAAGGGAATTTTTCCCATAATCTGTTCTTTGGATATATCCTCAATCCGGAAAGAATTATCACCTTTGCAAAAATACCGACCGTTTTCTATTTTTAATAACCGGTGTGCCAGCAGTCCCTCATTTTTGTATTCATACACAAGAATATCTCCAATAATATAGTCACTTTGACGCAGTACAGTTACTTCCTGTCCGTGCTGAAGTATGGGCATCATACTGGTTCCCGCTATCGTTATGGTACAACTATTCTTAGCTGCAAGAATCATTTTGAGTAGTTTTGTTTTTTCCATTTCTGTATCACTTTCTGAATTGATATTTCAAATAGTGTTTCAGTCTAAACGCACATTCTTTATCCGTTCCCATGATATCTCCGCTGTTCAAAAGTGCCATTGATGGACATCCTCTTTTACAAAGGGGTTCAATCAGACATTTACTGCACCCGTAATCTGTTTTTAAACGCGTACAGACAATGTTCTTCAACCGTTCAATATTGTCAAACACTTCCCTTTCGTCAAAAGCGTATATGTTGCCCAAACGGTAATTTTCATCATATAACCCCTGGCACGGCATAATATCACCGTTTGGTTTTACCATACCGTTGATTTTCAAATCTTCCGAAACATCACCAAAGGGACAACTAAATGCACAGAATGGCAGTTTTACCTGCATACCGTATGCTTTATTTCCCTCATCTATGTAACGCAGCGCCTTCATTTTGTCCATATCCGAAAGCAGCATATCCTCTTGGTTTTGCAAACCGTTTCCGATTAAACTCATAAAGGAAAATTGAGGTTCGCAGCCATATTCTGAGGCAAGACGGAAATAGGACAGTATATCCTCAAAATTATACTTCGACAGTACCATCTTGATCCGATAGCCTACAGGACGCTCGCTGTCATGGAGTCCTTTCAGAACAGCCAATGCTTTAGCAAATCCGCCTTGTCCCCTCGTTTTTGCGTTTACTTCTTCACAGGAACCATCCAGACTGATCTGTACAAAGAAATTTTTATTTTTTCTGTATTGAGCAAGTAGTAACTCACCATTTACAGTTCCGTTCGTAGTCATTGTAAAGTATATGTTCGGTGTCGCAGCGATTTTTTCAAACAGTGACTGTATGTCGGAATACAGCATGGTTTCACCACCACTTAAATGAACCGATTGTAAGCCATATCTCCGGAACATTTCGATTGCGGTAAACAAAGATTCTACCGGGATTTCCTTCCGCTCTTTATTGAGTCCCGAACGATTATAACAAGTCTTGCAGTTCAGATTACAGATGTTTGTTAATTCAAAATAGACAGATTCAAATTCCATAGGATGTACCTTTATTTTTCAAAAAGTTTTTATTGCATGCCATTATATTCCATAAAATTCAATATATTATACCATATTTTTCAGTAAACGTCTACATTGATTCTATGTTTTATAGAGTTTATGAAAGGATTTTTATAAAAACATTCCGACTTTGACAAATTATGACCTAAACTATTATCTTTCATCTGTCTAATGTAGAGGATTTTATAATAATAATTACTTCAAATAACTCGTGCATTATGTTGACAATAGCTACACAATATGATATAATAAATATGGAGTTATATATGAGAGGTGTATTTTATGGAAACTACCAATTTAAATATTCGCACAAACAAGGAAGTCAAGCTTGCTGCGGAAAAGATTTTCGAAGAACTTGGTTTGAATATGACAACCGCCATAAACATTTTTTTGAGACAAACCATCCGCGAGAACGGTATTCCCTTTGATTTAAAATTGAATATTCCCAATAATATTACAATCTCGGCATTGGAAGAAGGCAGAAAACTTGCTTTCGATAAGACCGTCAAGGGGTATACAAATATGGATGATCTAAAGGCAGCTCTGGATGCATGAAAACTGAATATAAAAAAACGTCGGGTTTATTTCACCGACGTTTTTTGTTATATAATTTTGCTTTTACATGATTTCTAATCCAGGGATAAAGGATTCTATATATGCCCAACAAGGTAAGAACACATCAAAAGCTGAACATGCCCCAACAAGAATAGTTTTATTTACCTTTTCATCATTTATTGTTTCTATTTGTGGTTTTTTCCAGTTCGTTCTCACGAATGCTTTCCTCCTCAATGATTTGTTTTAGGTAATTGTTAAGCTGCGTTAAAAAACTTACGTTTAGACTATAAAATATTTTCTTTCCTTGTGTTCTACTACTCAACATATTCTGTTTTGCCATCATATTCAAGTGATATATTGTACTATTATTTTTTAAGCTCAATTCTCGTGCAATTTCTGCACAATACATTTCACGGTTTCGTAACATCGACAGTATTTTGAGACGCGTCTCATCATACAGACAGCGTCCTATTTCATAAAAATCAATAGGAACCTCTGTTCTTTGGGTATTAAAACAAGATTGATCCATATTTATACCAAAGTATGCCATTATTGTGTTGTCACCATATGATTCAACAGAAATAGTCTTTCTCGTGATATAACAATACGTATAAAAAATATTACTATACTGTTTCTTATCAGTATTTCGGGCCTCGAAAAATGCATCAATATTTTGTCCTATTGATTGCAATGTAGTACTATCAGTTGTAATTTGATTCTCCTGACAAGCCTGCAAAGAAATATTCAGAGCCTTATTGAATTCCTCAATAATGAAAGACGCTTCTCCATCAGGGGCAATAAAGAAATCCAATAAATACAACTTCAAATCCAATGGATACTCTGAAGCAAGAATAGTTTCTCTGATATATTCCATACCTTTAAAAGCAGACACTGCTTTTTTGGGGAAATAGTGAAAGAAGATATATTCTTTCAGCTTGGACATATCCCGAATCAAATCCATGAATCTGTCGATCATTTCCGCCGGTTTTTTCATGAGAAATTGCCAGTTATCCCGCATATACCAAACAAGCGGCGTTTTCAAACCATTTTCTGCATCATAATAAAACAACGGCAGCAATCTATCGCTTATATTGTCCACTTTGGATTTCATGAGTTCACAGTATTTCTCTTCATACTCATCAAAACCAGGATCCCCTCGGAATTTGCTGTAAGCACCTTCTCCATTGAATCGCAGTTTCAAAAGAAATAATGCATCTAATAATATACCGGGTTCTTTCACATATTCATAGTTAACCAAAAAACATACCTCCTCTCTATGATATATTCTATCATATTGAGAACATAATGTCAAGGCTCACTATGTTATTTTTGTGTTTCAATCAATCTTATTACACTTCCAGCGTTGACAAATACGCTTCTAATGCTGTTTTATGAAGACGCTTCAAAATATCTTTTTCTTTTTCACACACCTCCTTGGTATTTTCTACGATTCTGGCTGCGATAGTATCTTCATGCGTCATATAATACTTAATAGTCAGTAAGATAATATTATAAATTGACTTTAGACATACATCATACTCGGCGCAAAGCGCTTCCATATCGTCACTATAAATTTTTGTTTTTTCGATAAACCAACTCAGACAGCTCCTCAACATACTTTGGTGTTCATATATCTTCAAATAGGATTTTTTGTACCCCAATATACAATCATCCGGTATCTTTTCAAAATTGTTTTGGTTGAAACCATCTATGTACTCTGCCAAATGATGTAAACATGCCAATCCGGTATGATACCGTTGGATTTCTTCCCCGTCAAAAGATTTCTTTTCATATACAAATCCTTTACGTTCATAATCCAATTTCTGAATCAAATCGAATTGTGCATTTGGATTGAAGTAGTCCTTATTTACACGTAACAAGGTGAGCCCCAATACGTAATGTCTTCTGACATATTTCCACTCTCTCCCTATCTGCGGAGTCATAAATTGTTCCCACATAGATCCATATGCAGAAGCAAACATCTCAAAAGGGACTTCTTCCTCTTGAAATTTTTCACCATTCAATAAAGGGATATATACGATTCTTTTTTCTTGATCATACCCATATATAATGGCTTCATGTATATTCTTTTCTTCTGCTTCAATACCGAATAATTTATTGAAATCCAAATCGAGTTTCACATAATATTCTTCATTGATTTGGGAAATTACATAATCGACAATTTCTTTTTCAGTTACATCGTCGATTCTATTTTCCGTAATGTCCAAAATCTCATTAAAGTACGATAATGTATACGGTTCTGCATGGTCTCCGAAAGTAGCGCTTCCGCAATCATTTAAGAAAAGATCCATATGATTGGTTAGCCACTCTATAAATACAGGTTCTGTTTGCAAGACTATCATTTTATAATATGTCCAACATTCGGATGTCACAAATGGTGTCTCACATATTTTTAATTTCTTATTTCCCATACCTCTCCTTTCCCCAAAAATATATTATTTTGAGCAAATTTTGCATCTGAATATATTATACACCATATAAATTTGTTTTTCAATAGTTTATTCTATAAATAATAGATTTTTATATCAATAATTGACATAAAAAACACGGAAATCACGAAAAAACTACAATACAGTCCGTTCTATATACAAACACTGTTAGAATATTTTGCAAAAATCTGTCGAAACATAGTTATAACTCGTGTATTTTTTCAACGGTACATGATACAATGAAATTCGATTGTATCTGGAGTTGATTTACGGTATGAGACAATTTATGGAAGGACTACTGAAAGAAGAACTGCGCATACTCGCGCTGAACACAAGAGAACAGCTGAACCTTACGCAAAGCAAAATGGCAGAAAAACTCGTCATGTGCGACCACTCCTATTCCGACATTGAAATCGGTCAAAATATGTGTGGTACACTAACCGCATTTCTGCTGCTGAGTACCTTGGAAGATCCGAATGCTTTTATCACAAAGACAAAAGAAAAGTTGGAGAAGTTATCCCAAGAAAAGATGAAATCTGAAGAAGGGGGAATGCAGTTGAAATGATAACGGTTACATACTGTATTGTAGAGGAGGTGTATATGTCAGACAAATCAAGCCGTACCGCATACGGTATTGCCGCATATGCTAAATCCGATCCCGACAGTACCGCTACAATCGTGGCGTCCGTCCATGATATTTGCAGCGATAAAGGCATGGTAGAAGCACTTGTACAAAAGTGCAACTATCTCAAACTTTCGACGATTCATCTGCAGGAAATTATTGAAGATTTCCTCAGTTTATAAGATTAACAAAAAAACTCAATCCAACCCTAAATATAATTATAAACTTCAGAAAGGAAACTCCAGATACAATTGCCTTGCTTTCCTCCGAGTGATTTTACCCGGAGGTTTTCTGTTATTGCAGGTTCGCTGCATACCATATATTCTACTCATAATAGATTCAATTCGTTAACTTCCATCCGTTGACAAATAAAAACAAAATATGATATAATGGATGCATCAAAACAGTTATATGTTATCATCTTGGAGGATACATGAATCCCAAAACAAAAAACACCCCGTCATGGAAGCATATTATAAATAACAATTTTTATATTTTGAAAATTATCTCAAAAGTAGTACCAGAATTATGCTTTATGCTTCCGATACGTATTATCGTTTATTCTGTTATACAATTTATTACAAACACTTGGTTACTGCGGTATATTATCAACGGATTTCAAGACGGGATGGATTTCAAAAAAATCATATTAATAGTTCTTTTCATTTATCTGTTCGGCTTTGGAATTAAACAATTGTTTGCCTATTATGAAAATGTTCATGCCCCCAAGATATACTTACGTCTTGAGGAATATATACAGAAACGGATATTCGAGAAAAATACATCGGTGGAATATGCTTGTTATGAAGACAAAGTATTCTACGATAAATATGTAAAAGCATCCGGAGATTTATATAACCGCGTAATGGGTGTACTACAAAGTATGCTTTCGTTTTTTCATGTAGTAATAACCCTTTCGATGTACTCGTTTTTTGTTTTGAGTATCGATCCATACCTTGTTTTATTTATCATTCTGCCTGTAATTATAAGTTTTTTATTGGAAAAGAAGAAAAATATTGTACAACATGAGTATAATATGAAATCCCAAGAAGAAAACAGACAGAGTGGATACACCAGCCGTACCTTTTACCTTGCAGATTTTGCAAAAGAAATGCGGCTAACAAATATTTACAAAGTGATGCTGGAACGATTTGAAAATTCCGCCCAAAACATCATTGCATATATCCGCCATTACGGTCTGAAATTAGCAACTATTGATTATATCATCAATGAGAGTAAAGAAGTTTTCTCCTGTATGGGTGCAATGTTGTATGCTGCATATCAAACTTTAGTCACCGGTTCCATGCAATATGGTGACTGTCTCGTGGTTATCAACTCTGTGCAAGCTCTGATTTATACAATCATCAATGTCAGTAATGCGATTATGGCATTCCACAGAAATTCCTTGTACATTGATACGATCCGGGAATACCTGGATTATGAACCCAAAATCAAAGATGGCGAATTGGATGCGCCTGAATCAGGAGAACTTCACATAGACAATATCCGTTTCCGTTATGATGGTTCAGACAAGGATGTTCTCAGGGATGTAAGTCTCACGATTCGTCCCGGGGAAAAGATTGCTTTGGTAGGACATAATGGCGCCGGGAAATCAACACTTGTAAAATTACTGCTGCGGCTCTATGATCCAACACATGGGACGATATCGTATGCCGGCAAGAATATTAAGTCTTATAAACTGGCTGGATACAGAAATAGATTCGGCGTTGTATTTCAGGATGTCCGCTTGTTTGCTATGTCTGTGAAAGATAATGTAGTACTGCGAAGAACCCGAAATGGGGATGAAAAATGTGTGGAGCAGGCATTGACGGACAGCGGTTGTATTGAAAAAATACGTTCTTTTGAAAAAGGGATTGACGCTGTTCTGACCCGGGAATTTGACGATGACGGCAAAATTCTTTCCGGCGGCGAAGGACAGAAAATCGCCATTGCCCGTGCGTTTGCAAAAGAAAACAGTATTCTTCTTCTGGACGAACCGTCTTCTGCTTTGGATCCCATTGCTGAATATCGGATGTATGAAACCCTGATGAAAGCCTGTGCTGGTAAATCCGTAGTATTTATTTCCCACCGTCTTGCTTCAGCTGTACTGGCGGATCGGGTTATTCTTCTGGAAGATGGAGAAATTGTTGAAGAAGGAAGCCATAGCGAACTCATAAAGAAGAACGGGAAATATGCGGAACTGTTCCGCATCCAGGCACAGAATTATGTCACAGAGGAGGTTATGGTATAATGGCTGACAAGACAAAAAGAGAAAAACAGTCTGTCCAAAAAATTATTTCCAATGTATTGTACATGTTGAAATTTGCAGCCAAATTTACTCCTTCCTATATTTTTGGTATGGTTACAGAAGGTGTGGTCTGGGGTATAATTCATTCTTGCACCAGCGTAATATTTGTCAAAATGCTATTCGACAGCCTGGAAGTCGGTAATTTCAGAAATACAGCTGGGGTAATTGGCTTGATGGCAGCTTTCTCATTGGTTACGTACTTATTTCATGTATGGTATTGGAATATTTTCAATCCTATGATAAGAAAAAAGTTAAATGTGAGAATGCAGGAAGTCCTATTTGAGAAAGCACGCAGTATGGATTTGGAATGTTATGACAATCCCGAATTTTATAACGATTTTGTCTGGGCAACTCGGGAAAGCGATGGTCGTGTTGCCAGCATTTTGGAAAACATCGGTAAGCTGATCAATCGTTTGGTTGCTACTTTCACCATTATCGGTGTCCTGTTGACCATTGATTTTCTCATGGTATTGGCAATTCTTCTATTGTCCGCCGGTGCTTCCCTTTTCCGTTTGTGGAGACAAAGAATTCAGTTTAACAGACAGCAGGAGGAAGTTGCGGTCAACAGACATAGAGGCTACATATCAAGAGTATTTTCACTTCCGGATTATGCAAAAGAATTGCGGATAAGTCATGTATCGGATTTGCTTACAGATGAATATGACAAAATATTGACTCAAAAAAAAGATATCATTCATCGGTATGGCCTCAAAGGAATGCAAATCAATGCTCTGGAAGGCGCTTTACATAATCTGTTTGGTGAATGTGGAATTACCATTCTCTTGATTGTCAGATTATTTACAGGCGTGATTGCTTTGGGAGACTTTGCAGCAGGAATTAACTCTATTTGGAAATTATACTGGCAGATCAACTCCCTCACCGAATTTCTAATCCAGTATCCCGAGCACAGTTTGTATGTAGATAAATTCCGAAAGTTCATGAATTACGAACCGAAAGTTACAGGCGGAGACAAAACAGTACCATCCTTGCAGGAAATTCAGTTCAAAAATGTATGTTTTCAATACGCAGGCACAGAGAAAGAATCTCTTACGGATGTGAATCTGACCATTCGACGCGGAGAAAAAATTGCTATCGTAGGATACAACGGTGCTGGAAAATCCACATTTATTAAGTTACTGCTGCATCTGTACGACGCTACATCCGGAGAAATTGTGTGGAACGGTACAGATATAAGAAAATTGAACCTTGATGAATATCGAAAAAATATGGTTGCATTGTTCCAGGATTATCAGATATTTGCGGCAACACTTGCCGAAAATGTTTTGGCAGATACCTATACATCCGATATGGAACATACGGTAATAGAAGCTCTGCAGGAGGCAACTTTCACTGAACGACTGCAAACCATGCCGAAGGGAATCCAAACGCCGCTGACGAAGGAATTTGCGGAAGATGGTATCAATTTATCCGGTGGGGAATCACAAAAGGTAGCCATTGCCCGTGCGTTTGCTCAAGCAAAACTGAGAAACAGTGATGTGATCGTATTGGACGAGCCATCTTCTGCCCTTGATCCTATGGCAGAGTACGAACTAAACAAGACGATTTTGGAATGTACCGAAGATAAAACTGTTATTTTCATCAGCCACCGGCTCTCCACTACCCGAATGGCAGACCGTATCTATATGTTTGACGATGGGCGTTTGATTGAATGTGGTTCACACAATGAGCTTATGGCACTGAATGGAAAATATGCGGAGATGTTCCTCATGCAGGCAGAAAAATACACTGCATCCATCGCATAATAATTATTTTGTCTATACAAATTCTATATTTTATAGAGTTTGTATAGACAAATTGGTAGAATTATGGTATAATCGTATCAAACAACACGGAGGTGTACTATGAAAAAATACGTAAAAAACAACAAAATGGACTACATTGCGCTGGATGAGGAAGAAACTGTAATCCATGACACAGAAAGCGGAAGTATCCACTATATCGATCAAATATCCACAATCATTCTGCAGCAGATGGAAACGCCCATAACTTTTGATGCTTTGATTACTGCGCTTCTGGAACTGTTTGAAGGAGATGAAAACGAAATAAGAAACGATACCGCGGAATTTTTACAGGAATTGCTTCAAAAAAATATCATCCTTGAATCGGAAGATAACGAATAAATCCGCTTCGTAATTTTTCTACAAAACTCAAAATACGCAGCCATTTCCCCTTATTCTGGAAACAGTCCCATCCTTTTTGATGTACAGCATATCTGTATACCCCTTATCCTCGGTGTAAACTTCAATATTGTGTCCATTCATACGAATGAGCGTATTCTCCGAATAAGTGTAACTTTCAATTACTTTCTTTATTGACTCTACCAATGAGATATCGTACTGCCGCATAAATGAATATACCTCTTGTTTTTTTTGCGTTGGGGACATGGTTATTACTCCTTCCTGATTTTTTATAGTCTGTTATAACTCTGACATTAAGAGTATACAAAATTAGGTGATTTTTCTATCCGAGTAAAGTTCACCTAATAGTATATTAGGTGTACAAATACCCACTTTTTGTTCCACTATTATGTTCATTGGGATAAAAAACAACCTATTTTTTGTTTTTTATTCTATATTTCATTGACATATAGCATTATATGCGGTATACTATATGTAGTATATGAGTTCCTAATATACTATTAGGTGCGCCAATATTCGGATCAATAATCAAAGATTTTACCCAATTTATTCATCAAACTTCGTTTGTGTTCCATAAGAGAATGGACATAACGATTCAGAGTTACAGTGGCATTTTTATGACCGAGAATTTCGGAAAGCGACTTGATATCCATCCCGCATTCAATCGCTCTGGTCGCAAATGTATGACGGATTGCATGAAAGCCACGGTGCGGAATCCCATTTTTCTTTAAAAGAAGTTCGAAACTGCGCTGATAGGATCTGACTGATAGCATTTTATCATTTCCTGCAATCACAAGTTCAGAGTGGCTTCGTTTTTTCATTTCTCTCAGCATAGGCAGAAGTTGTTTCGGCAGTGGAATAACACGCTGGGAATTTTCGGTCTTTGGCGTATCGGTTACACGGTATAATGTACCTTCTGCATTTTTGCTGTCGTGACAGGTTTTCGTGACGTGAAGTTCCGCTTTCGAAAAGTCGATATCGTTCCATTCCAGTGCCAGCAGTTCTCCGATTCGCAATCCAGTATAAAGACAGATTATGATGCCTTTCATCTTCTCCCGCCGATCTGCCAATACCGCCTGTTCGATAATCTTCTGTTCTGCCGGCGAGAAACATTCCACAGTTTTTTCTTTCGTTTTCGGTCGCTTCAGCTTGTTCATCTCATATACGTCTGTGAATCCCAGCAAGTGTGCCGTGGACATTGATCCCTGAATAACCGTAATGATGGAGTTCACGGAATTGGCGGACAATCCCTTGCCGGTTCTCAGGTTTCCGTTCTGTGTCAGTTCGGTAATAAATCGCTGTATCACAATCGGTGTCAGGACATTCAGTTCATACTCTCCAAGATTCGGGCGCAGGTGGTGATTGATAATATCGGAATATCTTCCGTAGGTTTTATCTTTGGCGGACGGCTTCACATAGTTGGTCAACCAATCCACCAGCCAGTCTTTGTATAACATAATTCATCCTTTCGCATTTTTCTATAGTATTGCCGAAAAATCAAAAGAGCCGAACAGTTTTCAGCTGTTCGACTTTTTTTGTGGACTATTTCAATCCTGCAGTTATTTACAGATATATACATTTGAGGTTTTACTCCCGTTCCTCCGTCGGCGGTTTTCTTTTACCACATATCCCTTTTTCACCAGTTCATCAATCGCCCGCTTGACCGTAGATATACTGCATTTGTTATCCAGCGCAATCGTCCGGTGCGAGGGAAAACAGTTTTCATGCTTCCCCTGCTGATCGTGCAGATAACGGTAAATCGTCACCGCCTTGGGCGAAACCTCATCCCGGTATATCATCTCGAACTCCCTCATCGTATATCGCTCCTTCCTCGGCAGGATCATGCACTTCTGCTATGACAACACCGCCGCTTGCTGCTGTCTTCTTCAGGAAGTACGATGAAGATAGCGGATTTCGTTTTGCAGAACCGCTCGGCATCAATGGCGGTATCGAAACAGAGAATCTGCTCAAGCTCGCTATCGAGGAATGTGTTCAGACGAGACAGTGCCGTGGACATGACCGACGCCATTGCCTGCTCACCGGTATTCATCGCCGCACCCGCGAACCACCGCGCCTTATGTTCTTCGGGCAGGTGGTTGATAAGAATCTGGAACTGCGATTTGCCTTTTGTCTTTGACGGAGCAAGCAAATCCTGAATGATCTTGAACACCGATACGATGTGTCTGGTTTCGGGAGGACAGAATTCCGCTACCAGCAGGATGGATGATGTCAACAGACCTTCTGCGGCATCATAGAAGAAAGCGTTCTGCCCGAAGGATGTGTTCTCCATCCCGGAGGTGATGATCGTCTTCGAGATGATCTTCGCATATTTTTCCGCTTTGGCTTTGTAGGTGAGATTGTCCGGCTCGGCTTTCCACAAGTCCATATACTTGTTTACCAGATGGAGCAGATTGTTACCGTCCGACTTCGTGGGATTGCGGAGATCGATCACCGCCACGTTGTAACCGTAGTATTCCTTGGCTATCTTACCGTAGTGCCGGAACAGGTCGCCTTTGGTGTCGGAAGTGATGAAGCTCATTCCGCTGGCACAGGCATATTCCAGATTCGGATAGAGGAAGTACGCCGTCTTACCGACACCAGCCGCACCAATCATCAATGCGTGAACGTCGCCGGTGTCCACCATTGCTGTTGTACTGGATGAGCCATACACGAAAATCAAAGTTCCGACCTGATTCATGTGTGATTCTCCCTTCGATAGAGTTTCAGATCCTCATCCCAGTCCTTGTTCTGCGGCGTGAGGATTTTTGTATTTTTATACCCAAGGTCGTACAGCTGCTGACGGATCCTGTAAGCGGCATTCCGTCCGGCTTCATCATTATCAAGGCACAGCACGATCTTATTCAGTTTCAGATTTACTTTCAGCCGATGCAGTACCGCGCGCTCAGAAACAGAACACAGTGCGACATACGAATGCTTCTGCCAGTTGTCCCGATGTAGTGACAAGAACGCCAGCAAATCAATCGGAGCTTCAAATCCAAACAGCCACTCACTCTCACCGTCATGGTGAAAGGAATGTTCTGCTTGACTCCCTGATTCCGTCTGCTTGAAACTGCCGGAGGTAGATCGACGGTGACAATGCTTCGGGATTCCGTCTTCATCCTT
>JAFUKI010000122.1 GCA_017467815.1 Clostridia bacterium | reverse complement strand
GACAGCGTAGAGCAAGAGGTTGAGAAGAAAGAACTTGTTCGGGCAATCAACAGTTTTCTTGATACCCTCTCACAAGAGAAGTGCAACATCTTCTTGTGCCGTTACTGGTATGCAATCCCTGTTTCAGAGATTGCAACACGCTTTGGTATGAGCGAGGGGAATGTATCTGTTACCCTTAATCGTATCCGTAGCAAACTGAAAAATTATCTTAAAGAAAGGGGTTATGACCTATGAAGAAAGAAGAACTCTTTAATATCATTGGTGAGTTGGACGAGCAGAAAGTTGCCGCTGCTGGTATGGCTATGAATACAAAGAAGAAGTCCCGCCCCATTTGGGTCAAATGGGGTGCTATGGCTGCTTGTCTGTGCCTTGTGGTCGTGGGTGTATTGACTATTCCTAATTTGCAAAATGAGCCTCCACACGGTCAGGGCACTATGGAACAGGTTTATACTCTGCCGCAGGCTGAAACAATGAGTGTTGAACTTGTTGAATGGAGTGTAGACCACTTCAAGGGGATTGTTGTTGACGCAGGCGATAACAGCATTTTCCCCGCTGACGCTGAACTGTCTGTTGTCTTTGACTATGACACCGAAATCCTTTTGGATGACGGAACAGTTATGGTATTCAATCCAGACGAGCCTGATACGGACGCAATCGGTTGGAAAGAAGGCACTATTGTAACTGTTAAGTTTGTGAACTACGACGAATATCGAGAGGGTAATCACTTCTACAATCAGGTCTATGCAAGTTATGTCGAGGTCGCAGATTAAAAAGGGTTAGACAAACTTGAATTTGGGGGGTGATACAATGATACCAAACTTTGGCTTGATTATGATTTGTGTAATTCTTTCAATAGGCACAGGAGTAGTTGTTGCTCTCTTTAATGAGAAGAAAAAGAATGATAAGGATAAGAAATAAGTCAATTCCAATTTGACAAAGGAGTGTGATTGTATGAAAAAGAAGAAAATTATTATAGCCATAGTCTGTGTTCTTGCATTATGGATTGCTGTTGCTATTGTTGACTATGGTAGAGTTCATAATTTTGAACGACCAATCTTTTGTGTTTGCACTGAGCCAATGCAAGATGGTGGCTCTGGCAAGTATGTTGGTCTTGGGTATTCCTTTGACATTGAGGGGAACTTTATGCCAGACACAGAAAACCCAGGAGTAACAAAATGGACATATCGTTCGTTTGGAATTGAACTGCAAACACAAATGAGAGATTAACCAATTCCAATTTGTTGAACTAAATACTGACCCATAGGGGCAAGGTTGAAATACACCTTGCCCCTTTTCATTTGCCTATGAGCATTCATAGAAAATGAATAAAAAGGTCAGTTATGCACACCAATACTTATCTCGGACAGAGAGTTATCATAAATTAAATGCACAAAACGTGAGTCGTCTTGTGCATTTGTTGTTATTTTGTATATAATTCATATATCCCCGGATCCGGCGCATACGGTACAATAATTTTATTTCACCGCATACCAGTTCTCACCCATACCGGCTTCCACAGCCAGAGGAACCGACAGGGATACTGCGTTTTCCATTTCCCGGATCAGTATCGCTTTGGCTTCTTCCGCACAGCTTTTTGCAGATTCCACGATCAGTTCGTCGTGTACCTGCATGATCAGCCGCGCATCAATACCGGCTTCTTTCAGCGCATTGTGTACACGGAGCATGGCAATTTTGATGACATCCGCCGCGGTTCCCTGAATGGGACTGTTCATGGCAACTCTTTCCCCAAATGCCTGCTGTACCTTGTTTTTCGCCGCCAGTTCCGGGATGGGGCGCCGTCTGCCGTAGAGCGTGGTGGTGAATCCGTTTTTCTTCGCATCGGCAATGGTATTCTGCAAATATATGTCCACATCCGGGTAGGTGCTCAGATAATCCGCAATGTACTGCCCTGCCTGTTTTCTGGTGATGTGGAGATCCTGGGACAGGGAATAGTCCCCGATACCGTAGATAATCCCGAAGTTCACGGCTTTGGCTCTGCGGCGCAGTTCGGGTGTAACTTCCTCTTCCGAAACACCGAACACCTGTGATGCCACCTTGGTGTGAATATCCCTTCCCGATATAAAGGCTTCCTGCATCACCGCGTCATCGGCAAGATGTGCCAGCAGACGAAGTTCAATCTGGGAATAGTCCGCGTCGATCAGAACATACTCCTCGTTTTCCGTGATGAAATATTTCCGCAGTTCCCGCCCCAGTTCCATACGGATCGGAATGTTCTGCAGATTGGGATCATTGGAGGAGAGACGACCCGTTGCGGTACCGGTCTGGTTCAGCTTTGTGTGGATCCGACCGTTTTCATCCGCCAGTTTTGCCAGGGATTCGCCGTAAGTCCCCCTCAGCTTGGCGATCTGCCGGTAGGACAGAATATCTTCCACAATGGGATGATACGGGCGCAGTTTTTCCAGCGTTTCCGCATCGGTGGAATAGCCGGTTTTTGTCTTCCGTCCGGCGGGAAGATTCAGTTCTTCAAACAATACTTCACCCAGCTGTTTCGGGGAGTTGATGTTGAAATCATGCCCGGCTTCCAGCCAGATACGTGCAGCCAGCGCATTTTCCGCTTCCTGCAGCTGTCCGGCATACCGGAGAATTCCGTCGGGATCCACTTTGAATCCGATGTTTTCCATATCCGCCAGTACAGCCGCCAGGGGAATTTCCAGATCGGTCAGCAGAGGAAGCATATCCTGTTCTTCGATCAGAGGTACGGTGGTTTTCCACAGCTGCCATACAGCACCGGCACACTGGGCGGCGGAGGGATTCTCAGGCAGGGAAATGTTGTGTAAATCCGCAGCCTTGTTCAGCGGATAACTGCCCTTGCCGGGTTCCAGCAGATAGGAAGCAAGCATGGTATCATACCGGCATTTCTCCCCGTAGGTGCAGTCATTGATTTTCTGCAGCAGTTGTTTCAGGTCATGACAGACAAACGGTCCGGCAAGAACCGATGCCGCCATTTCCGTGGAAGGTGTGTGGCAGACATAAACCGTCTTTCCGTCGCATACTGCAAGTTCATCCATCCAGACCACTGCCGGAATCACATCATCGGGCAGGGAAGGAATCGCGTCGGTTTCGGTTATGGCAAACCGTTCTTCTTCCTGTCTGTTTTTGGGGGATTCGTCAGCATGAAAACCGAACTTTTTTGCCATTCCGTGGAATTCCAGTTCACTGCAAAGTTCCAGAAAAGCATTTTCGTCCGCCGTGTTCTCCGCAAGATCGGCAATCGTGATGCCAAGGGGCGCACTTGTACAGATTTCCGCAAGACGGTAGGACAGGTATGCCGCCTCTTTGCCATCGGTCAGTTTTTTGCATACACCGGCGGCAGCACCGAAATAATCTTCCGATGCGTACAGATTGTCCAGACTGCCGGCGGTCTGAATGAGCTTGAAAGCGGTTTTTTCACCGATACCGGCAACTCCGGGAATATTGTCGGAAGAATCCCCCATCAGTGCTTTGACATCCACCAGCCGCGGCGGAACGACACCGTATTCTTCGGTGAACAGGGAAGGGGTATATACAATATCTTCTTTGGTTTTGGTCAGGATGACGCTGGTTCTGTCGGTGATCAGCTGCAGGGAATCTCTGTCCCCGGTCAGGAGATAGCAGTGGATATGCTCCGTTTCATCCGACATACGGCTCAGTGTGCCGAGAATATCATCCGCTTCATAACCGGGACATTCGATGACCTTGAATCCCAGTGCCGCGGCGGCTTTTTTGGCATAAGGCAGCTGCATCGCCAGTTCTTCCGGCATTCCTTTACGGGTACCTTTGTAGGCATCATAGGCTTCATGCCGGAATGTTTTTGCCTTTACGTCAAAGGCACATACCAGATAATCCGGGTGCAGTGCATCCAGATGTTTTTTGATCATATTCAGAAAGCCGAACACCGCATTGGTGGGCAGTCCTGCGGAATTGCTGAGATTACGGATACCATAGAAAGCACGGTTCAGAATACTGTTGCCGTCCAGAACCAGAAGTTTTTCCATTATGCCACCTCGTTTTTTTATTATACTCTTATTATACCGTGATTTTAGCGGAAATGCAAATCTTTTCTCACGATTTCAGGAAAAACTTACAATTATATTTGCATAGAAGAAAAAGCTGCTGCATTGCGGAGATTATATCCACAGTGCAGCAGCGCTTTGGGAAAAACTATTCAAAGGTTACGCTGGTGTAATATATTTCCGCATCGTCTGCATAAACGATACAGTCGATCACATTATCCTGTACCGAACCGCCTCTGGGGGAACTGATACTGAAGGATCCTGCGGTAAATTCGCCGAGTGCCTTGGTCTGTGTCAAAGCCCAGCCGTTTTCGGTTTCAAAGTATACGTCGATCTTCGCACCTGCTTCGCCGAGATTACATACAAGCAGATAATCCGTGCCGTCGGTGGTTTCTGCCATTCTTACTGCGGCAGTACGGGAAAGTTCAATGCCCAGTTCTTACGTGGAGATTACTTCACCGTCTTTGTAGATTGCGTGGTATTTCTTGAAAGTATTGTCGATCAGTTCGGGATTTCCGCGTCTGTCGGTATCGTCGAAGTCGAACAGGTAATATGTGTAGAAAATATGCAGCTGACCTTCGGAATCAAGGTAAACATCCCCGGCAGATTCCACATTTACAACGGACCAAGTACCCTCATCTCCCTGTTCTACATAGGGGAGGCAAATCTCCGTGAATGTGTTGTTCTTCATTTCCGTCAGATCGGGAATATGGAACAGGGCAATGGAATCGTCGATCTTGTTGGTGTAACCGCTGTAGGTCAGACCCGCATCTTCCAAATCTTCGGGGGTGATGTATCTCGTACCCACATAGTACACACCACCGTTTCCATCTTCAATGGTGTAGAAATTGGAATAAGAACCGGCAGCAGGAACGGTGGTTTCGGCATCGAAACCGATAGCGTTGTAGGCGCGGCTGAGTTTACCGTATTTCCATTCTTCCGTATCCAGAACTGCTGACTGGCGCATGAACGAGGGGGTGGTTGCGAGAACCATGTGGGTCTGACCGTCTGCATCCACGAAGAAATCAGACTGTTTGGTATAATTCCATACTTCAGTAGGCTGATGTACGGTTACTTCATCCGTTGCAGGGTCGATCACGTACAGGAAGAATCCGCTCGGAGGAGAAACATAGATCAGTCCATCCGGCATCTGCTTGATGTTCATATACATACTCTGCGCCACTTTATCCGTACTGCAGGAGTAGGTATCGGTATAGAGGATCTTTGCGGTATTGTCGTTCTCGATCTTGATAATCTGGAAGGTTTCGTAATCCGCCCAGTTATAACTGAGATATTCATGGTCTTTTTTGTATTCCGTTGACAGTACGGCATAAGTACCGTTTTCCGTATGTACGACTTTGTTCTGGTGGGAAGCACCGTGGGCGGGGTAGGTGATAATGGTGTCCAGTGTCAGATCATA
Source organism: Clostridia bacterium (assembly GCA_017467815.1). GTDB lineage: Bacteria > Bacillota > Clostridia > Oscillospirales > CAG-272 > UMGS1696. Next base: position 60,996 of record JAFUKI010000122.1, on the reverse strand, counting down.
GCCTGCCAGCATATCTACAGGTTCGGTGATTGAGTAATCCTCAAGGGAAAGGTTGAATACATAGGCTGTACTGTCGAAAAGTGTATATCTGGTGAAGCTTTTGGGGGTGGAACCGAATATGAAGCAGCTGAGGATATTATCATCCTGTGTGGGACAGCTGCGGTGCGAATTTATGGAAAACGACACCGTTTTCATCCCTTCGATGGTATTTTCTTTAACCAGAGTCCAGGTTCTGCCGAGGGCATCGTCGGCTTTGTAAATCCGGATATACATGATGTTATCATCCCAGGCGCCCGATTGGGATTCAATCATATACAGATTCCCGTTACTGTCCTGCCGGATATGTGTCTTGCCAGCGACCGGCATACTGAATTCCTCGTTGAAAACACATTCCATACCATTATAAACGGCATGACGTTTCTGGCTGTCAAGGGTAACATACGGATCGCCGCCGATCAGACTTGAGCCATAGGTTATATGAATATTGCCGTCATTATCCATGTGGGTGTCAATACCCGCGTGGGCAACATTGCCGTTGGTATCCAGAGCAATATTGAGTTCCACATCTTTACCGTAGCTGTCGTATTCGTCGTACAGCAGGATGGTATTCCCGCCGTTGTTATCCACTTTTGCCAGATACAATTCCGAATAACCCGTATAAGAAGGGTTGTATTCCGAAACGTTGAAATGCTTCAGGAATGCGGCGTATGTACCTCTTTCCGTATGGACAGAACGCATCTGCTGACCGCCGTGAAAGTTCTGATAGGGATAATATCTCCCATCCTTCACACTCAGCTCATTAGCAGCCAGGATGCCCGACGCATCCTCTACCGTAATTTCATGCTTTGCCGGCGTCAGAACCGGTTCGTCGGCGACGGCTTCTGTTTCCGTTGTTTCCGGGATCGTTTGTGTTTCTGCCGTATCGGTTTCGGTGATGGGCGTTTCTCCGCATCCGGAAAAAAGCAGAGCACCGGTCAGCAGCAGAAGAAGCAGTTTTTTCATAGAAATACCCTCCGCAGTCATGTTGAAAAATGGGATAATTGAGTTGCTATAAGTATAACAAACGGTAAAAATAGTACAATTAGCAAATTCAACAAGTTTTCTTTTTTTTTGCAATATGCACAAAAGCCGGAGTACTGCAACAGTACATCCGGCTTTCATCAATTATTCTGACTGAGATCTGCGGTTTTATCTCACGACAGTGCCTCACGCAGTTTTGCAAAGATCTTTTTTTCTTCCCTTGAAATTTTCACCTGGGACAATCCCAGCGCATCTGCCGTCTGCTGTTGGGAATATTCTCTGTAATATCGCAGTAAAATAATCCTGCGCCACAGTACAGGCAGTGTTGTCAGCACTTCTTCCAGCGCGATATGCTCCAGCATCCTGCCCAGCGTATCATCGGCAGAGGGAAGGACGTTTTCGAGGGTATAATCCTCATCCCCGATGACTTCTGAAAGGGAATGCACCGGAGAGGCGGCGTCCATGGCGATTGCCGCTTCTTCAACGGTAATTCCCACCGCCCGGGCAAGATCCTCAATACGCGGCTCGGTTCCGTGTTCCGTGATGTACTGCTCTCTTTCCCGCATCAGCATGGCACCGGTACGCTTTTGTGTACGAGAGACTTTCAAAATCCCGTCATCCCGCAGAAACCGGCGGATTTCCCCTATGATCAGAGGAACGGCGTAGGTGGAAAAAGCCGTCCCCCTGTCCAGATCAAAACTTCGGATGGCTTTCAGCATACCGATGGAACCGATCTGTACCAGATCTTCAAACTCAGCTCCCCTGCCTTTGAACCGATGGGCGATACCGGTGACAAGTCCGGCATTGATTTCCATAAGTACCGTTTCCGCCGAAGTATCTCCCTCCCTGTACCGCCGGAGATAATCCAGATTCCTGTCGTATCCGCTTTTGACATTGCATTCCGACATTATAGTGCCTCCATTCCATGACAGTCCGGAAATCTGCATACCTCTGCAGCAGACTTTCCGGATATGTATCATCCGCGGATTCTCGGAATGACGGTCAGTTTTTTGGTCATAATAACTTTTGTACCCTTGCCGGGGGTGGAGACGACACGCATGGAATCCATGAAGTTTTCAATCACTGTGAAGCCCATGCCGCTTCGTTCATTGGCAGGGTCGGTGGTATAGAGGGGCTGCAGTGCCTTCTGTACATCCTCAATACCGCATCCCTTGTCCCGGATCTCGATACGCACCACCCGGTCTTCCGTCATCCGCATGGTCATATATACATCCCCCACTGTACTGCGGTATCCGTGTACAATGGCATTGGTCACCGCTTCCGAAACCGCACATTTGATATCGGACAGTTCGTCAAAGGTGGGGTTGGACTGGGCACAGAAAGCCGCGGCACAGGCACGTGCAAATCCTTCGTTGGCAGAATAGGAAGGGAAGCACAGCCGCATTTCATTACAGATTTCCTGACGTTCCATTAGTATACCTCCCGGTTGGTTTCAATTTTGATCAGCCGTTCCGTGCCGGCAAGATCCAGTATTTTCCGGATCTGTTCATTGGGGTTTGCCACCTTGAACGCAATACCCAGTTCCGTTGCCTTGGTGAACCGTCCCAGAATCAGTCCGAGTCCCGAACTGTCCATAAAATGTACCCCCGACAGATCCAGAATCAGCTCAGACGGACGTTTGATAAACATTTTGGTGTCGATTCGTGCCCTGACACTCTGAGCAGTATGATGGTCAATATCCCCTTCCAGAAAAACCGTCAGAACCCCTTCTTCACTGAGGCATTTCAGCGGCGTTTCCAATGTTCGCATAGCATTTCCTCCTGTTATCCGATATTTTTTAGGCAAAATCCCTTTGCTGACATAATTATATACCATACCCGGTGAAGAATGCTGTCGGATTGTGTGAGTACAATACAGATAATTGAAAGAATCGCTCAAAAAATATGAGAAAAAATGTGCATAAGCACAATTTCTCGATAATTATTGACACTTTGCCCGATTTGTGGTATCATATTTAAGGAAGAAATATGCAGTAATAAAGCAATTCAGAATATAGAATTATGAGAGGATACGTATGAACAAAAATCAATTCGGTAATGCCGTTGTCGGTCAGTCCGGCGGTCCGACCTCTGCAATCAACGCAACCCTGGCAGGGGTGATCAAAGGCGCTTTTGAGTCCGATAAAATTGAAAAAATATATGGTATGCGTAATGGTATTGAAGGTTTTCTGGAAGAACGTCTGGCGGATCTGACAGAGCAGTTCGGAGACGCAGCCGGCAATCTGGATACGGAAAAACTGGATATGCTTGTGCATACACCTGCCGCTGCTCTGGGTTCCTGCCGCAGAAAACTGCCCGATCCCCATACTGAGACAGCATTTTATGAAAATCTGATCGAGCTGTTCAAAAAATACAATATCCGTTACTTTTTCTACATCGGCGGAAACGATTCCATGGACACCGTTGCCAAGATCAGCGAGTATCTGAAGACCTGTGACTATGAAATGTACGCAATCGGTGTACCGAAGACCATTGACAACGACCTGACGGCAACCGACCATACTCCCGGATTCGGTTCAGCCGCCAAGTTTATCGCCACAACGATGCAGGAAATTGTCCGTGACTGCGCTGTGTATACGGTTCCTGCGGTGACGATCGTGGAGATCATGGGACGTGATGCAGGCTGGCTGACCGCTTCTGCCGCATTGGCTGACAGAATTGCCGGATGCGGTCCCGACTATGTATATCTGCCGGAAGTACCTTTCTCCATTGAGAATTTCTTTGCGGATATCCGTGCGGCTATGAAGAAAAAGCCGAACATTGTGATAGCAGTCTCCGAAGGCATTCGTTTTGCCGACGGACGGTACGTGGGAGAAGGAACACAGAGCGGTTCCGTCGATGCATTCGGACATAAATATCTGGGCGGAACCGGTGCGGCTCTGGAAATGGCGGTCAAGGAAGAATTCGGCTGCAAGGTACGTTCCGTAGAACTGAATCTGCCTCAGCGCTGTGCTGCCCACTGTGCTTCTCTGACGGACCTGGAAGAATCTGTGTCCACGGGTCTTACAGCTGTAAACAAAGCGGTTTCCGGTATCAGCGGTTCCATGATTTCCATCGTGAGAGCTGAAGGGGCAGAATATTCTGTATCTTTTGAAGCAAAATCCCTTTCCGATATTGCCAACAAGGTACGCAGTGTGCCCCGTCATTATATCAATGAAAGCGGCAATGATGTTACAGCAGAATGTATTGACTATATCCTGCCGCTGATCCAGGGCGAACCGGTACTGCAGTATAAAAACGGTCTGCCGGTACATTTTGTCATCCGCTGAATGGAGAACCGTATGGAGAGAAAAATCCGCGCCGCCATCTTTGATCTGGATGGAACCACGGCATATACGGCAAAGGATCTGCTGGATTCCATGAATATCACAATGGCGCATTTTGGTTATCGGCAGCTGACGATGGAACAGCTTTTCGGACACATCAGTTTCGGCGAAAGGGATTTTATAAAATACTCCCTGCCGGAAGAACTGCGGGATGACGATGCAGTGATAGATGAGGCAAGGGCGTATTATGCCGGCGTATATGCACAGCATTTTCTGGACAATACCTGCCTGTACGATGGACTGGGGGAAGTCATCCGGAAAATGCAGAAGGCCGGCATCCGTCTGGCGGTGAATACAAACAAGGACAATGGCAATGCCGCGGCGATCGTCAATAAGATCATTCCCGATACCTTCGAGTATGTTCTGGGATACGGCATCAAAGCCACAAAACCGAGTCCCGAAGCGGCATTGTATCTGGCAGAGCAGTTTGGCGTGACACCGGAAGAAACGCTGTATATCGGTGATTCCGATATTGATATGCAGACAGCGGTGAACGCCGGTATGGTCGCCGTAGGGGTAACCTGGGGATACCGTTCCGAACAGATTCTCCGTGAAAACGGTGCAAATATCATTGTACATACGCCGGCAGAACTGCTGGATGTATGCGGACTGAATGAGGCATAAACATGGCACATATACCAACATCGGAAACAAGAGAGATCTCCGTCCTGTCTTTTGACGAAGCGATGGCAATGAAAACAGAGCCATGCGATTATGACAGGAACGCATGGCTGTATGTGCCGGATACATACAGCGAATATCGGTATATTCTCGGTACAAAAGGGAAGAATCCCCTGATCTGCATCGGCATCAACCCCTCCACCGCACGTCCCGGTGCATTGGACAATACCCTGCAGTCCGTGGAGCGCATTGCACTGCATAACGGATACGACAGTTTTATCATGTTCAATGTATACGCTCAGCGTGCTACAGACCCGAAGCATATGGAAAAAACGTGCAATATGTTTTTACATAATGAGAATATGAAAGCCTTCCGTTACTGCCTGTCCTTATCGGCGGCATCGGGAATTGCGCCGTCCGTCTGGGCAGCATGGGGTACCATCATCAACGCACGTCCGTATCTGAAGGAGTGTGTGCGTGACATGATTGCCGCAGGTATGGAATACGGTGCCGGATGGTACACCGCCGGTGCCCGATCCAAAAACGGAGGTCATCCCCATCATCCCCTGTATCTGCGCAAGGATACAAAACTGGATGCATTTGCCGTGCAGGAATATGTGGACACACTGGCATGAAATCGACAAAAACAAAATCTCCCATCGTCGGAATTTCCGGCAACGGGAGATTTTTTGTTGTGCTGAACTGAGAAAGCAGGAATGATCTTGGCGCTGTCGGGGGATCAAGAATCCAACTGACGCCCAAGAAAGCCGGCGGCTGTCTGGATCAGTTTGATCTCCAGATCGGTAGCAGAGGTTACTTCCTCGCCCTCTTTCTGGGAGACGGAAGCTACACACCCTGTAATATCCCCATCGGTAATAATGGGCATCAGACAACTGACAACTCCGGCGGTACCGTCCACAATATGCAGAGCATCCTTACCGGTACAGGTGTACAGCTGTCTCTGTTCCATAATTGCCTCAGCCTCGGGTGTGATTTTGCGGTCATTGTATTCCTTTTTGGGAATCCCGGCACAGGCGATAACCGCATCTCTGTCGCAGATCACACAGGAAAGACCGCAGGTTTTGTATAAGGTTTCCGCATACTGTGCGGCAAACTGCGCCATTTCCCCGATTGGGGAGTACTTTTTGAAGATGACCTCACCTTCACGATCCGTGAATATTTCCAGGGGATCGCCTTCACGGATACGCATAGTGCGGCGGATCTCTTTGGGGATAACGACACGTCCGAGGTCGTCAATACGTCTTACAATACCGGTTGCTTTCATATATAAATCTCCTTTACCATATCTTAGACTGCGAATATAGTCTCTGCAAAGTTTGGGAGAATATACGGTTTTTTCGGCAGAAACAAAAATTGGCAATGGGTTGGGATCGGGATGTATTGGCAGATATGTCGGCAGATTTTCTTCATCCATTAAGAATTTGTCTGCTGACGTTAGGTTCGTGATATTCAAAACACAGCTATATACTATCTGCAAACAAGATTTCTCCATGTGTACTCCCCTTGAAGCAATTGTTCCGAGATGTCATTCGGAAATAAAATGTCAGAGGTATCTTTGGTTCCATGTTCCGGCAGTTTCTGGCACCAAACAAAGATCATAGCATGAATAGACAAGTCTTATATCAGATTTTTGCTTTGGTGTGAGAGCTGTTGGTGACGGAAAACTGGTCATTTATCGAACCCAAAATAATTCAAGCCATCCGCACCCGAAATTGCGCATCCCCCTTTTGTCGGACCGCAATGAATAACGTACATAACTTCCGCGATGCAAATTATTTCTCCTTTCATCGCAAAAAGGAATAACAGGCAGCGGAGTGATCCATGAATATCGGAAAAACAGCAGCATAACGTCTGAATTTGATAAATACACTTCTTGTAATATTATTCATAGTAGACAAACTTTATAAAATTTTGTCAAACCCATTGACATCACCGCTTTAATGTGCTAAAATATATGCCATTAAAGGCAATGACGAAGAATGGTCAAAGTGATTAACATCTGCAGAGAGCCGATGGGTGGTGCGAATCGGTATGTGAAGACTTTGTTCCTCTCCCTTCTGAGCCGGAAGCCTGAGAGCGTAAAGACGAAAGTCCCAGTCGTGTATAGGGCGACCCGAGTGTGCTGCGTTAGTGCATAGAGGTTGATCGACTTCGAATCCAAAGGCGTCGATGAAGACGGAATCTGCAACGAATTTCTCAGAGAGCCGGGGATGGTGCGATCCCGGTAAAGGACTGTAGAATTCCCATCCCTTCTGAGCCGGAAGCCCCAAAGGTTTCAACACCCAGTAGGCGTTTCCCGAGTGTGCTGCGTCAGTGCATAGAAGTTGATGGACTTCGAAGAGGTGGCGGATGTTTGTATCCGCAATTTGAGTGGTACCGCGAGTGTAAATATAGTTTTATACCCGTCTCAAAGCAATCAGAAAGCTTTGGGGCGGTTTTTTGTTTTTGCCTCAAAGAGAAAAAATATTTTTTTGAAAGGCGGAACGAAAAAATGCTGTCCCTTGACAAAGTTTTTGATGCCCAGCAGGTTCTGAAAAAAATCATCAGAGAAACCAATGTAGTCAGAGCCTACGGTATAGCGCCGGAATGCGAACTGTACCTGAAACCGGAGAATCTGCAGATTACCGGTTCCTTCAAAGTCAGAGGCTCGGCGTATAAGATCGCCATGCTGTCCGAGGAAGAAAAGGCACGCGGCGTTATAGCCTGTTCAGCCGGCAATCATGCCCAGGGCGTGGCTCTTGCGGCAACCAAAAACGGTATCAGATCCCTGATCTGTCTGCCGGATACTGCACCGATCTCCAAGGTGGAAGCAACCAAGGGCTACGGTGCGGATGTCTGCCTGGTGGAAGGTTGTTACGACGATGCCTATCAGAAGGCACTGGAGCTGAAGGAAAAAGAAGGTTACACCTTTGTTCATCCCTTTGACGATGAAAACGTGATTGCCGGACAGGGTACGATTGCACTGGAGATCCTGAACGATCTGGACAATATCGACGCAATCGTAGTCCCCATCGGCGGAGGCGGACTGATCTCCGGCATCGCCTATACCGTCAAGCAGATCCGCCCATCCGTAAAGGTCTACGGCGTACAGGCAGCAGGGGCACCGAGTATGTACAATTCCGTAAAAGACGGTGGTCGGGAATGTCTCTCCGCCGTATCCACCGTTGCGGACGGTATAGCTGTAAAGCAACCGGGTGAGAATACATATGAACTGGTAAAACAATACGTGGACGAAATTGCTCTTGTCAGCGATGATGAGGTAGCCAGTGCGATCCTTGCGTTGATCGAAAAGCAGAAGATGATTGCTGAAGGAGCAGGGGCTGCGGCAGTTGCGGCAGTGATGTTCGATAAATTCGATCTCAGAGACAAACGGGTGGTCGCAGTGGTCTCCGGCGGAAATATTGATGTGACCAGCCTCTCCCGTGTAATCGACCGCGGGCTGCTCAATTCGGGACGATCCTCAAGCCTGCTCATCGAACTGATCGACAAACCCGGACAGCTCAAGGATATTTCCCGTATCATCGCAGACTGCGGCGGCAACGTCACCGGTGTACATTACGAAAAAGGCAATACGGAAAGCGTCAACGGATGCTTCCTTCGCATTGATATGGAAACAAGAAATTACGATCATGTTAAGCTGATCACCGAATCCCTGCGCAGTGAAGGTTTCAAAATTGTATAATCTGAAAGGAGATAAAGATATGACAAGCAAAGTACAGACAAACAACGCACCGGCAGCAATCGGTCCCTATTCTCAGGCAGTGGTGGCAGGTAATCTTATTTTTACCTCCGGACAAATTCCCCTGGATCCCGTAACGGGCGAAATGGTAGGCAGCAGCATCACGGAACAGGCACACAGAGTATGTATGAATCTGAAAGCCGTACTGGAAGCAGCGGGAAGTTCCCTCGATCATGCGGTAAAAACCGTATGCTTCCTTGCTGATATGGGAGATTTCGCCGCATTCAATGAAGTGTATGCCCAGTATTTCACCGGAAAACCGGCAAGGAGCTGTGTAGCGGTCAAGTCCCTTCCCAAGGGTGCATTGGTTGAGGTGGAAGTGATCGCTGAAAAGGAGGCGTAACCGTTCATGCTTTTTTCAGGCTCCGATATCCTTGTAAAAACTTTGATCGAACAGGGCTGTGAAACCGTCTTCGGTTATCCGGGCGGACAGATTCTTAACGTATACGACAGCCTTTATAAATACCAGAACGAAATCAATCACGTTCTGACGGCACACGAACAGGGTGCGGCACACGCGGCAGACGGTTATGCGAGAACTACCGGCAAGGTCGGTGTGGTGATCTCCACCTCCGGCCCCGGTGCTACGAATCTGGTCACCGGCATCGCCACCGCCTATCTGGACTCCATTCCCATGGTTGCGATCTGCGGCAACGTACCCACAACACAGATCGGTACGGACAGCTTTCAGGAGATCGACATCACCGGCGTGACCCTGCCCATCACCAAGCACAATTATTTCGTAGGTTCCGTGGAAGATCTTGCCGATACGATACGCGAAGCATTCAAACTGGCAAAATCGGGCAGACCCGGACCGGTGCTCATTGACGTACCGAAGGATGTACAGATTGCAAAATGCGAGTATGAACCGCAGCCGCCCGTGGAGAGGGATGAACCCTTTGCCGCCAAAGATGTACGCATCGAAGAAGCCGCAGAGATCATTAATGCCGCAAAACAGCCGTTTATCTACTTCGGCGGCGGCGTAATCATATCGAATGCGCAGGAAGAAGTGCTGGCGCTGGCGGAAAAGATCGATGCTCCCATCGGCTGTTCCCTCATGGGACTTTCTGCCATCCCCACCGTCCATCCGAGGTTTCTCGGGATGCAGGGGATGCACGGACACTACGCATCCTCCATGGCCATGCATAATTCGGATGTGATTATATCCCTCGGCGTACGGTTCAATGACCGCGTAACGGGAAACCGCTCCAAATTTGCCAAAGGCGCAAGAATCGTACATATTGACGTGGACGGTTCGGAGCTGAACAAGACCGTCAACTCCGTATGCGGCCTTCGGGGAGATGTGAAGCTCACTCTGCAGAAGCTCCTTCCTCTGCTTACGGAGAGTAAAAAAGAGGAATGGACGGCAAAGGTGGATACTTTCCGTGCGGAAGAAAAAACCTGTCTCGACAACCGCGAAGGTCTGACACCCCGCAGAGCCATTCTGACACTTAACAGGCATCTGGGTGAAAACACCGCCGTCTGCACGGATGTCGGTCAGCACCAGATGTGGTCTGCACAGAATCTGAACTTCCGTACCGCAAGACGGTTTGCATCCAGCGGAGGACTGGGCACGATGGGTTACGGATTCGGTGCGGCAATCGGGGCGGCGTACGGTACGGGCGAGCGCAGTGTACTTGTCACAGGCGACGGCAGCTTCGGCATGAATCTGAACGAACTGGCAACTGCGGTTCGGTACAATGTTCCCGTCGTCGTGATCATCATGAACAACGGTGTTCTCGGCATGGTTCGTCAGTGGCAGACATTGTTCTACGACAGGCATTATTCGAGTTCCGTGCTGGAACGCAAGACGGATTTCGCCGCTTTTGCAAAATCTTTTGGCGCGGACGGTGAAGCGGTCACCACACCCGAGGAGCTGGATGCGGCTCTCAGCCGTGCATTTGCATACAGCGGTCCCTATATCATCGACTGCAAAATCGACAGAGACGAATTTGTGCTTCCCATGCTTCCGCCCGGCGGCAGTATGGATGACATCATTACGAAACTGGAGGTGGAGTTATGAACCGATATACATTAGCCGTTCTTGTGCGCAATCAGTTCGGTGTGCTGAACCGCCTGACCAGTATGTTCCGCCGCCGTCAGTTCAACATCAGCTCCATCACCGCCAGTGAAAGCGAATCGGGAGCGTATTCCCGCATCACGTTCAGCTTTGATGGTGAGGAAAACGGAAAAGTACAGCTGATCAATCAGCTCTACAAATTGCCGGATGTATGCTCCATCAAGGAACTTACACCAATCAATTCTTTAAGCTGTGAACTGATGCTGATCAAACTGAAAAACGAACCTTCTTCCCGTGATGAAATTCATGCGGCGGCCGAGGCATTCAAAGCGGAAACCATTGATTACACGAGGGAGTCCATTGTTCTCCGCATCATCGGAAACAGTACGAAAATGGATGATTTTATCGCCCTGATGCGGGATTACACCATTCTGGAAATCTGCCGTACCGGTACGGCATCCATTGAAAAGGGCAGTGCAACGCTGCGTCAGAACTTGAACTTGTAAATTTAATAATCCGAAAGAGGTACAAAAAATGGCAAACAGAATTTTCTATCAGCAGGACTGTGATCTGCAGAAACTCAACGGAAAGACCGTTGCAATTATCGGTTACGGTTCTCAGGGACACGCGCACGCTCTTAATCTGAAGGACAGCGGTGTGGATGTAGTGGTCGGCCTTTACGAAGGTTCTAAAAGCTGGGCAAAGGCAGAAGCACAGGGACTCAAGGTCATGACCGCGGCAGATGCGGCAAAAGCGGCGGATATCATCATGATCCTGATCAACGACGAAAAGCAGGCGGCTCTCTACAAGGAATCCATCGAACCCAATCTGACCGAAGGCAAAACCCTCGCATTTGCCCACGGCTTCAATATCCATTTCGGCTGCATCAAGCCCCCGAAGAATGTCAATGTCATCATGATCGCGCCCAAAGGTCCCGGTCACACCGTAAGAAGCGAATATCAGGCAGGCAAAGGTGTACCGTGTCTGATTGCTGTGGAACAGGATGCAACCGGTGATGCATGGGATCTCGGTCTTGCCTATGCGCTGGGTATCGGCGGTGCAAGAGCAGGTGTGCTGGAAACTACATTCCGGACAGAAACCGAAACCGATTTGTTTGGTGAGCAGGCTGTCCTCTGCGGTGGTGTATGCGCACTGATGCAGGCCGGTTATGAAACCCTTGTTGAAGCAGGATACGATCCGAGAAACGCATATTTTGAATGCATCCACGAAATGAAGCTGATTGTTGACCTGATCTACCAGAGCGGCTTTGCCGGTATGAGATATTCCATCTCCAATACAGCGGAATACGGCGATTATGTAACAGGTCCCAAGATCATCACTGAAGAAACCAAGGAAACCATGAAGAAGATCCTCGCCGATATTCAGGATGGCACCTTCGCCAAGGATTTCCTGCTGGATATGTCCTCTGCCGGTGCGCAGGTTCACTTCAACGCCATGAGAAAGAAATCATCCGAACATCCCTCCGAAGTTGTCGGCGCGGATATCCGCAAGCTGTACAGCTGGAGTGACGAGGATAAGCTCATCAATAACTGACAGGAGGTGGCAATATGTCGAAAGAAAATGTAGTTGATGGTGTACAGAATGCACCGCATCGTAGCCTGTTTCACGCGCTCGGATTGACCGAGGAAGAACAGAAACGTCCGCTTATCGGTATCGTCAGCTCCTATAACGAAATCGTTCCCGGACACATGAATCTCGACAAGATTGTGGATGCCGTCAAGCTCGGCGTTGCCATGGCAGGCGGCACACCCATTGTTTTCCCGGCGATTGCCGTTTGTGACGGTATTGCCATGGGACACACGGGCATGAAATATTCTCTCGTCACCCGTGATCTGATCGCCGATTCCACCGAGTCGATGGCACTGGCTCACGGTTTTGACGGACTGGTGATGATCCCCAACTGTGATAAAAACGTGCCGGGACTTCTGATGGCGGCTGCGAGAGTGAATATTCCCACGGTTTTTGTCAGCGGCGGTCCCATGCTTGCCGGTCGCGTGGAAGGCAAAAAAACGAGTCTTTCCAGTATGTTTGAAGCGGTAGGTGCATACAATGCAGGGAAAATCACCGACGAAAAGCTTTATGAATACGAATGTAAAACCTGTCCTACCTGTGGTTCCTGTTCGGGAATGTATACCGCGAACTCCATGAACTGCCTGACGGAAGCACTGGGCATGGGACTTCGCGGCAACGGTACGATTCCCGCCGTATACTCTGCCCGTATCGAACTTGCCAAGCACGCAGGTATGGCGGTAATGGAACTGCTTCGGAAAAATATCCGTCCCCGGGATATCATGACCCAAAAGGCACTGATGAACGCACTGACCGTGGATATGGCACTGGGTTGTTCTACCAACAGTATGCTCCATCTTCCCGCGATTGCCCACGAATGCGGCGTGGAACTGAATCTGGATATTGCCAATGAGATCAGCGCAAAAACCCCCAATCTCTGCCATCTCGCCCCTGCCGGACGAACCTACATGGAGGATCTGAACGAAGCGGGCGGCGTGTATGCTGTGATGAACGAACTGACAAAAAAGGGACTTTTATACACTGACTGCATGACTGTAACCGGCAGAACCATCGGAGAGAATATTGCCGGATGCGTGAATCTGGACCCGGCAATCATCCGTCCGATTGAAAATCCCTACAGCGAAACCGGCGGTATTGCGGTACTGAAGGGCAATCTTGCACCGGAAGGAAGTGTGGTCAAGCGTTCTGCGGTGCTTCCCGAAATGCTGGTTCACGAAGGTCCTGCAAAGGTATTCGATTCCGAAGAGGAAGCCCAGGCAGCCATCAATGCCGGAAAGATCACCGCAGGGGACGTTGTGGTGATCCGCTACGAAGGGCCGAAGGGCGGTCCGGGTATGCGTGAGATGCTGAATCCCACATCTGCCATTATGGGAATGGGACTCGGGAACAGCGTTGCACTGATCACCGACGGTCGGTTCAGCGGTGCAACGAGAGGGGCATGTATCGGCCATGTTACCCCTGAAGCGGCATCCGGCGGATTGATCGGCGTGGTTGAGGACGGCGATATTATCCGCATCAATATTCCGGCAAATACGATTGAACTTGTAGTGGACGAAAGCATTCTGGCGGAGCGCATGAAGAACTTTGTCCCGAAGAAAAAAGAACTGTCCGGTTATCTCAAACGCTATGCGGCAATGGTTTCCGGCGGTGCTTCGGGAGCGATTCTGAACTGATATGGAAATGCTGAACATGAAACTCAGATCTCTCTGCATTTTCCGTGAGCTTCTGCAGGATTCGGTGATAACGGCATTGCTGCGGTATCTGGAAAAACCGACGATTTACGGATACTCTGTTTTTGTATCCTTCCTGTATGAAGCAAACGGCGGCAATCTCGGTGAGCATATCAAAGAGATCTGTACGAGCAGCAGCAATGTATATGTCAGAACTGTCGGCAGAAAAGAAAATGTTCCGAAATATATGCAGGAAGCGCTTGCAGAGGAACTGCATATTCTGCAGGAAACGGCGGAGCTGACCAAAGAACAGCTGACAAAACTGCTCAGCTATAAAGGATTTCTGCCGGATTTTACGACCACAAAACTGCGCCTTGCGGAAATATATTTGCATCGCGTGAAAAATATCGGAAAGTTCGGTTACGGAATCTACGCCAAGAACCGGATGTTTGGTGTGGATGAGGAGCATACGATCATTCCCGTACACAATCCGGATCCGATACTGCTTTCCGATCTGTTCGACTACGAGAGGGAAAGGCAGATCGTCATTGACAATACGGAAGCATTGCTTGCCGGTAAACCTGCGGCGAATATCCTGCTGACGGGTGACGCGGGAACGGGCAAATCTTCCACAGTCAAAGCAGTAGCCAACACCATGTGGAATGAAGGACTGCGTCTGATCGAAATCCGCAAAGACCAGCTTCACGCCATTCCCAAAGTACTGGATCAGCTGTCGGAAAATCCGCTGAAATTTATTCTGTTCATTGACGATCTTTCCTTCCTGAAGGATGATGACAGCTTCAATGCACTCAAGGCGGTACTGGAAGGTTCAGTGACGGCAAAATCGGACAATGTGGTTATCTACGCCACCAGCAACCGCCGGCATATAATAAAGGAAACCTTTTCGGACCGTGAAGGGGATGACGTTCATCGAAATGATACGATGCAGGAGCTTGTTTCTTTATCGGAGCGTTTCGGAATTCACGTCACCTTCTCAAAACCGAATAAGGAAACGTATCTGCATATCGTTCATCATCTGGCGGAGGAAAGAGGCATTTCCGTGGAGAACGGGGAGCTGGATATGTTGGCAGAACGCTTTGCCTTGGAACGGGGCGGAAGAAGCGCACGGCTTGCCAAACAGTTTGTGGACGGATTGGCTGCGCGGTGAAGAATATATTTTGAAGATATCGGCAGATATTGTGTAAGATCAGCCGGATATAGGAAGACCACCTTTGAATTTTTGGATTCAAGGTGGTCTTCTGTTTTTGTGTATTTATGAAATGCAGCAGTGTAATCCGCAGGACACAGCGCAGATCCTCATTTCTCCAGCATCATCCGGATGATTTCCTTAACCGTTTCCCCCATACCTTCGCGGGCGAGTCTGCTGATATTGCGGATCGTATTCTCAACGCCTTTGGTCACGATCCCGCCACCGCCGTAGAATCGTCTGCCGCTTTTTGCCATATTGTATCCCAGTATCCCTGCCTCAACAGCCATGGCGATTTTTGCGGCACAGGACGGTTTGGCACCGTCGCATATTGTACCGGACAGTATGGCGACAGCGTTGATGATCGTGTGCGCTATCTGGTGATATCTGCCGCTGAAAGCATATCCTTGCTTTACCTTCCTTTCAAATTATGCAGGATCACAACGGATGCAATGTTCCTGTATAGTATACTCCAATTTTATTGTGCTACAAAATCGTTGTTCTGTCAATATATCGTGGATTTTGTCCGAAACGGCACTGTCAAAAGGAACGGCGAAATGTTCCCGGAAACAATAAATAAAATCTGCAGATACCATAGTGTATACTATAACCATCACAGAGAACAAAACACTCTGAACCACAGGAAACAGGATCCGCTGACAAAACGGAATCCCACCCCGGAAACGGAAAACAAAAAAGGAAAGCAGAACCTGATATAATATAGACACAATCAGGAAACACAAAAACAAATCAAAAAAACAACAGACAAAAAACGGAGGAAAAAACAAATGACAACTACATACTCTCTCAACAACAGAACCCCTTACGACGTAGCCATGATGGTAAGAAACTATCTGGAAATGACCGAAAAGATGGAAACCCAGGAATTCGTGATGACGGACGGATCCGTAGTAATCCAGGCAAGAGCAATCGGCGGCTCCTTCAAACAGTGGGTAGGACTTGACAAAACCATCACCGTAACCTTGACGAATGTAAACAACACCTACCTGAACGTAGAGATCGGCTCCGGCAAGTGGGCGGATAAAGGAATCGCGATGACGGTCTCCATGTTCGTACTGTGGCCGCTGGCAGTAACATCCGGTATCGGCATGTACAAGCAGGGTACTCTCCCCGCAAAGATCAATACCGTAATTTCCCAGAGCCTGAGATAAAGCGCACGAAATTCCGGAAAAAAACTTTTGCTAAAAAATACAACACAAAACGGAGGAAACAACATGAACACCAATTTAACCGAACTGATTTTTGTACTTGACCGCAGCGGCAGTATGGCAGATCTTGCCGAAGACACCATCGGCGGATACAATTCCATGATCGAAAAACAGAAAAACGAACAGGGGGACGCAATAGTAACAACCGTTCTGTTCGACGATAAGTATGAAATGCTGTATAACGGCATTGACGTACAGAAGATCGAACCGCTTACGAATAAGCAGTATTATGCAAGAGGAATGACCGCACTTCTGGATGCTGTGGGGAAAACCATCGCAGCCATAGACGAAAAATACAGCAAGCTGCCCGACAGTATGATCCCCGAAAAGACATTGTTTGTCATCACCACTGACGGCATGGAAAACGCAAGCCGGGAATTTCAGACAGGCGGGATCAAGGCCATGATCGAAGCACACAAGGAAAAGGGCTGGGAATTTATTTTCCTGGGTGCCAATATAGACGCAGTCAAAGTAGGCGGCAGTATGGGCATCAGTGCCGATCGGTCCGTTTCCTATAAAGCGGACAAGGCGGGGACTGCAGCAAACTTTATGACAATGAACTGTGTTGCTTCTGCTGTCAGAGGACGCAGGGACATTGACAAAGACTGGAAAGCCAATATTGAACAGCATAACAAATGAGGAGGAATTATGTTCAGAACATTTATGCGGAAGCTGTTTTCCAAAACTGTTCAGCCTCTGCGGAATACAGCGGAAGCAGAACCGCCGGAACCCCGATACAAACTCGGCAGCGGCTATTACTATGTATTTGAAGAAGTTCCCAACGGTTACCGCGGATATCGTATGACAGATGTGTATCTCATGAAGACCGATGATCCCACGTTCCACCGCTGCCTTGTGGACGGGAACGGAAGGATTCGGAATTTTCCGGGCATCCGGGAAGGGGAATGGAAAAAGGAACTGGAATATCCCTGTGACGATAAGGTACGCTTCGCTTTCCGGATCGGCGAATACAAGGACGGAAAGGCGTATGTTTCCTGGACACTGCAGCCGGATGGGCGATACTTCGAGGATGAAGACGGGTTCGGCGCGGAAAACTGTGAGGAAATATGCCTGTACTCATATCTGGATGAAGACGGAAAGTTTACAAAACCGTTTTCCGACAAAACATAAAGGATAGTTTTTGATAAACTCAACCGGTGCTTGCTTTACTTTATCTTTCGATAATGCTATACTATACATACAGGAGCCGCACGTGCAGAGTATTGTATTATAAAACAGCATAAAGAAAGGAAGCAGCTATGTTTGATACCGTACAAATCGGGAAAAAGATTGCCGAACTGCGAAAAATGAATGATCTGACACAATTTGAACTTGCGGATAAACTTTCCATCAGCTATCAGGCAGTTTCAAATTGGGAGCGCGGCAATTCTATGCCGGACATATCAAGATTGACAGAACTTGCGGAAATATTTGCCGTTACGATTGATGAAATCCTGGGCAGACCGAATCCTGTTGTCAATGCCATTGTATCTTTCGATGCCGCCGATATTGTGAAGCATTCCGATGAAGAAATATGTGAAGCCGGAGAGATTCTGAAGCCGTCTGTGATTGCAGAGATCATCAGAAATACGGATTATGATCCCCGTGTTCTGTGTACTTTTCTTCACCTGTTGGATAACACAGCCATTGCATTACTGGCAGAGGAAAATATAAAAAATGGAAGAAACATTGGGATATTCCTTCCTTATCTGTGTGACGAAAAAGTAGATGAACTGGCTGAAACGGCAAGAGAAAAAGGGGAATCCATTAATATGTATCTACCGTTTATGAGTAAGGCAAGATTGAAAGCATTTGCCTATGATGCATTCAAAGAGGGGGGGATAGGTCAGATATCCAACTACCTGGTCCACATGAAGGATGCCGATATACTGGAATTCGCAAAACTTGCCTCGTTGAACAAAGATCCCATTTCAGAAAGCAGGGATTAAGGTCGATGGAAATTCAGCAAAAAAGGGGGTGTCGCATTAAGCAGGGGAGCGAAGAATGATTTCATAAATCATCTGAAACACTTTTTGCGAAAAAGTATTTCTCACTCATGAGATTTGCGCAGCAATTCTCAACTGTACACCCTCTCTCCTTTCATAAAAAGGAGTTTTGCAACAGAAATATTAGATTACTTTAAGGATGTCGTTTTTCGAATAATAATTTTGTACCCTTTTTTCATAGTTTTTGAAAAGTTGGGGGCTTGGGGGAAGGAAAACTTTTTTCAAAATTTTTTCCTTCCCCCAAAATTATACTTGTGCCCCCCATTTGTTTTTTGCTGATTTAAATTAAAATCCCGTCGCAATGATCCACTTCATGCTGAATGATCTGCGCCGTCCAGCCTTCGAATTTTTTGATTCGGGTCTGCATTTCCATGGTCTGATACTGCACCTTGATGCTCTGATACCGCCGGCACTTCCGGGGACCGCCGAGAAGGGAAAGACAGCCTTCTTCCGTATCGTACGGCTTGTCTTTTTTCAGGATCACCGGGTTGAACATCGTCATATAGCTGCCGTCATCACATACAAAAGCAATGATCCGTTTGCGGATACCGATCATATTTGCCGCCATGCCCACACAAGTTTCCCTGTGTGCCATAAGCGTTTCCATAAGATCATGGGCGATGGGCAGATCTTCTTTGGTGGCTTCCTCGGATCTGCCCGCGAGGAAAATCGGGTCGTGCATCAGTTCTCTGATCATGATAATCTCCATTCTGTCGTATTTACGCGACGAACCAATACGAAGGGAAAATCCAGGTATCTGAAGGAAATGGAAAGTGGCGGGGTTCCGCTTTCCAACGGATCTTCAAAGTGTGAAACAGCTATACTTTTTTGTGACTACTTAAATTTACACTAAGCCTCCGGAATATTTGTGAATTCATTATAACATAATTGAAAAACAAAAACAATAGAGTCGCTCAAAACCTGTTTACAAAACTTTACATCTGTACCAAAACTGTTTGCTTTTACGTTGACTTTCGCCTTCTCGCGTGGTATAATGTAAACGAAAGTTACTGCAAAAAGAGGAGTAAAAGGAGTTATGAGATACGAATTCAAAACGAAGAGAGAACCTTTTGCCCGTGGTTTTTTGAATTGTGAAAGTGAATATAAGGGAAAACGGATGGCAGCAGGGTTACTTCTTGCGAGCAGGGAATGCCCTTTTGAATTCAATAAAGATGGATTGCCCTATGCTTACCGTAACTGTATTGTAAACTATCATTTCGGCATGGGTATCTATATTCCGGAAGAAGCGTATGTAGAAAGCATATTTGAAGCTAACCGGTATTCTGAACAGGACATAGAAGAGACCAAACGGATCTGCCGGATCATGCAGCCCCATATGCAGCTCAGCTATGTGGATACCAATCTGTTTTCAGAGAAAATGATGCGTATGTATAATGAGGAAGGTTGTGAGGCAGGCGGCTGGCTGGGGCACTGTGTTCCTGCGCTGTACGATGTATGCAGATACGGTACTGTGTATTACAGAGAAAAAATCGCAAAATACCGGGAGATCAACAAAGACAAAGACTGCGATGAGTTTTACGATTCCATGGAGATCGTTCTGGATGCCATTGATGTCTGCGGCAAGCGGTTTTATGATCTGGCAGTCGAAGAACTTGCCCAAAATCCGGATGAAGAAAGAACATATCAGCTGGAAATTGCCAGAGATACATTCGATCATGCACCGGTTGAACCCTGCCGGGATTTTGCGGAAGCATGTCTTGTGTATGCCATGATGTATTCCTTTGACGGGTTGGATTCCCCCGGACATTTTGACCAGTATATGTACGATTTCTGGAAAGTAACAGAGCCGGAAAAGCGTGAAAGATACCTGCGTTATATCTGGACCAATCTGGCGGACTGCCGGGCATGGAACCTGTGCCTGTCCGGGTCGGACGAAAACGGCAATGACTTGACAAACGACCTGACCTATGCCATTCTGGATGTTATGAAAGAAATAAAGAGAGACGCACCCAATGTAACATTGCGCTGGCATAAGAATACACCGGAAAAACTGATGAAAGCCGCTTACGAAACCATTGCCACAGGATGCGGTATGCCCGGTCTGTACAATGACAATGCGGTAATTCCCGCACTGGAACGTCTTGGTATTCCCAAAGCCGATGCCCATACCTATGTCATGAACGGCTGCAACCAGATCGATATTCCCGGCAAGAGCCATATGGGGCTGGAAGATGGCGATGTCAATGTGGCAAAAGCAGTAGAATACACACTCCACAACGGCGTATCCCCCAAAAAAGGAATTGTAGTCGGACTGGAAACCGGCGATCCCACAGAATTCAAAACATTCGACGAATTTTACGCCGCTTTTATCAAGCAGCTGGACAATATTCTGTTGACTGTAACGCAGATGGCGAATATGCAGCAGCATTATCAGTCCTACTACGCCAATAACCCCGTGCGCTCCCTCTTTATCGAAGGCTGTATCGAAAAGGGACGTGAGTACAAGAACAAGGGACCTCTCTACGGTCACGGACAAATCCTGCTGGTGGGCCTGGCGGATACAGCGGATTCATTGGCTGCCGTCAAGAAATACGTTTACGAAGAAAAACGCTTCACCATGGCACAGCTTATTGATGCCCTGAACAAAAATTTTGAGGGATACGATGAAATGTACAGCCTGCTGAAGAACAGTGAACTCAAGTTTGGAAACGACAACGATTATGTGGACAGCATTGCAGTGGATCTCACCGATCATGCCAACGAGTATCTTCTGTCTCTGGAAACTTTCCGCGGCGGCTATTACAGCGGCGGATGTTCACCCTTTAAAGCGGCAGCGGCATACGGCGGCAGACTGAGTGCGCTTCCCAACGGTAAGAAAAACGGCGAATCCCTGTATGCGGATTCCATCGGTGCGACTCCCGGCTTCGATACCAATGGTCCTACCGCACTGATCAATTCCTGCCTGAAGTATGATCACACCTTACCGGGCAGCGGTTTTATTCTCAATCTGAAATTTGATAAGAGTATATTCACATCCCAAGCAGGGGAAGAAAGCTTCCTGGCACTCTGGCGGACTTATTTTGAGGGAGGCGGTCAGATGCTTACTGCCACTGTTGTGTCGCCCGAAGAACTGCAGGATGCCATGATCCATCCCGAAAATCACAAAAACCTGATCGTGCGTGTGGGCGGATTCAGCGCAAGATTTGTTACTCTTTCCAGGGGACTACAGCAGAATGTGCTGGCGCGTACCGTACACTGAGTAAGATCCGAACCACAACTCAAAATCCGCTGAAAGGAGAAGAAATGCTGGTTCTGTTTCAGCGGATGTGTTTTAGGAAGAATCAACGATGCAGATATTCCGTAACAGCGGAATCTTCTGATTAAAAACGTACCCCCGGAGGATAATATTATGGAAAAGACATGGGAATACGTATGGAATCGTCTTTTTGATGAACGTACCTGTATGTTTTACAACTATCTTGTAGGACACGCACCCGATGCAGCCACCGCCTATCTGCCGAAACCGGAACTGATCGGTCTGGTTATCCCCAATCCCGGCGGATACGGTACCGGTATGGAAGACTGTATGATCAATGCCGGACTGATGATGGATGGAGTCGTCGCTCGGTATGAAGTAACCGGTGACGAACAGATGCGGGAATATGCGGCGAAGATTTACCGCGGTATGGAACTGTGCGCCACTGTCTCCCATAAAAAGGGATTTTTGCCGCGCGGTGTTTCGCCTGCCGACTGTCGCAGCCATTATACCGACACATCACGGGATCAGTATACCAACTGGTTTTACGCCGCCCATCGGCTGTATTATTCTCCGCTGGCAAATGAGACCCAGAAAGCCAGTATCCGCCGCATTCTTACTGCCATGGCGGAAAAGATGGAAACGGAAGTAATCCCCGAAAACCATTGGAATTTTCTGCGTGAGGATGGCGAGATCGGGTTGGTCGGTCAGATGTGGGGGGATGTTGCACCCCATGAATTTTTCCGTCTGCCCATGCTGTATCTGCTGACCTGGAAAACCACCGGGGATGAACACTGGCACGATATGTATATGCGGTATCGCGACGAAGCGATTGCCGGAACGCTGAAGTTTGTCCCGTTGTCCGGAGCTACATATGTGGGATTGCAGCTGCAGTATTCTGTCCGGCTTGTATACGATCTGGACGAAGATCCTGCAGTACGGGAAATTTGTCTGAAGTTTATGCAGACTATGACAAAACCCTATGAAGATATGATCGTTGATTGGGTAAACAGACTGATGACACCCCAGGGGACTGAGTGGCTGGAGATTCAGTATGGTAATTGGGAAACCTCCAGGTTCCGGTATGCCGGATGTAAGGGCGGAAAAGGATATTTTATTCCGGAACCGTCCAATTTCAGAGAACATCAGACGTACTATCCTCTGCGTGCTGTAGGGGAAGGGATCTCTGTTGCCGCTCTGTGTCCCGGCTGGAGGATCTCCGACCGATCCCTTGATCTGCTTTGCCGGATGGCGGATTTTGTAAATTACGACAAACACTGCACCTGCGCACCCATTGCTTTGATCGAAGCATATTGGCTGGCAAGAAAATCCCGATTGTGATGCCATGATCATACAAAAACACGACCGTTCTGTCCTGCTTCGGAAAGACGGTCGTGTTTTGTTTTGGTTTGACAATGAATCGGTTTGAAAGAATTGTGCGTCTCTCTTGACGATAACCTATCAAGCGTATCTGACAGATCGGCTTTCGTCTGTTCCGGCTTTTTGTCGCTGACCTGATATTTAACATCATTCATAATATGCCACGTAACCCACTGGACCGGAAATTTTGAAACTGCAGTATAGCACAGATGCTGAACAAAGTCAATGGCAGTTTTACAAAAAACTTGGAACCGTTTTTTGAAAAACGGTTGCCGCGTAATCAATTATTTGATTCCGGTTACAATAAAATTAAATCCACCAATCCATTCAAAACTATTGTCTTTTTCAAAATTGTTGGTTACGTAATCCAATTTAATATTCAACAATTCTATCAGACGATTCAATTTTTCTTCATGAAACTCGTGTTCAAGGTAAATGTCTTTTTTATCTTCATAACGTGCCGAGATCCAGGCAATATCCGCTTCAATTTCTTTTTTCAATAGATCTTGTCTATACGCAATGGGAAGTTTTTCATCGTTATAATTGAATGTATAGGCGAAAGGATGAATCTCTATATGTTTCAAACCGCATATTTCAAACATTTTCGGGTAACGAAGGGCATGCCATTCCTGACTTTGGTTGAAATCGGTGTTTTTTCTTGCATATTTGGAAAAAATATATGATTCTTCATTGTATAACCGCTGCAGTTCGGCTGCTCCTTCAAAGGGATAGTCTCCTTGCCAGACAATGGGTGGAATTGAGTTTGTTGCTATAACACAGGAAACAACACCGCCGGGTTTGCACACGCGAATCAGTTCTTTCAAGCCGGCAATGGGATCCGATAATACGCCGATATACGTGTAATTGGTTACTGCATCATATGTGTTATCGGTAGTGGATAAATTGAATCCGTCGTCTACCCTCAGCGAAACCTTCTCATCTAAATCAAGATCTTGGAGTTTTTGTTTCCCATATTCGATAAATCCCTTATTGATGTCGAAGCCATCTACATGACCGTCTGCCATATCGACTGCCAAGTAACGTGCAAATACGCCGGTTCCGCAACCTGCATCAAGCACGTAACTGTGGGGCGTTATTCCGAGCCACTTATAGAATAAGGGACGCATATCTTCGGTGAAACGAAAAGACCGATCTTCAAATCCCGAATAGTTTTGCCACGATCTCCATATCTCATTGCTGCTGGTGTTGATCGCCATTGTTATATACACCTCCAAATATGATTCTGAGAAAAACAAAAACCTTGGGAACTTTCATTCTCAAGGTTTGTTGATGCGGGCAAGAGGACTTGAACCTCCATGAAATTGCTTTCACTAGAACCTGAATCTAGCGCGTCTGCCAATTCCGCCATGCCCGCATATATCGCTGACGGAACCCTGTCACGTCAACGATGATATTATACTACTTTTTGATCCGCTTGTCAATACTTTTTGCAATTTTTTTTGCTTGAAAATCGGATATTTTTTCTCTGTATTTTTACACATCCCCCCGTATGAAACTTGACAACCAACTGTGTCCGTGATATAATTAAAAAAATTGAACGTATCAGGAGATCACCCATGCCTACATACTATGTTGCCGGTCACGGCTGTGATACCAACGATGGTCTTACCTCCGAAACTCCATGGAAAACCATCGCAAAAGCCAATCAGACCATTTCCTGCGGCGATACCGTCTGCTTCCGCCGTGGGGATACATTCTACGGAGCCATCCTGCCGCCGGATCAGCCGGACGGAGGAGAATTCACTACCTACAGCGCATACGGCGACGGCCCGAAACCGGTGGTCAGCCAGTTCAAGATCGCCAACAAAGACGCATGGGAATCCTGCGGGGATCATATCTGGCGGCTGGATCTGCTGGATACCGGCAAGTTCACTGGGAACATAACCGAAATGGATACCAACATAGGCTTCATTAAAGTTTCCGGCAAAATTTACGGCTGCAACAGCTTTACACCGGAAAAACTGGAAAACGACTGGGATTTCTGTGCGGACGAGCAGTATATATACATAAAATCCGAAGAAAATCCCGGTGAGAGATCCGACGATATCCGCATCGCCTGCAACATCCGCTGTGTCACCTTCGCCGATTATCTGAAGGTGGAAAACATCGTGTTCAACGGCACCGGCGGTCACGGTATTGCCGGAATGATCATCCGCCACGCCCATATCGACAACTGCGAGTTCCACGAGATAGGCGGTTCTGTTCTGGACGGATTCGGCACCAATGTCCGCTATGGCAACGGTATCGAATGCTGGACGGATTCCTGTGACGTACTGATCGAAAACTGCCGTTTCTCCCAGATCTACGATGTAGCCTTCACAATGCAGGGCAATGAAGTGACCAAGGGCTGGCGGGACATTACGGTACGGAACTGTGTTATGTGGAACAATCAGCAGTCCTTTGAGGTGTGGTCGGACGGAAACCTGCCGGATACGGGTTTTGTGAACTGTGTGTTTGAGAACAACACCTGCCTGTACGCGGGATACGGTTGGAGCTATGAAGTACGCCCGGATAAAGAAAATTCCAGCCACCTGCTGATGTACCATCTGGTGTGTCCTCTGAACGGGATCGAGGTGCGGAACAATACCTTCGCCGGAGCGAGACTGCATACCATCTTCAAAGCCGGCGGTCCCGGTTATGTACCCGAGGACTATCATCTGACGGGCAACACGATCCTCCGTCCAGCCGGTCAGCCGCTGATCAACCGCGAGGATGCATCCGATGCAGTGTACGAGGCATTTTGCGACAGAATCGCCGGAGAAAACCGGATTCTGGACAATCTGCTGCCGGGTATGGAAGCCGATCTGTGAGAAGGATAAGAAATGTTATAGAAAAGCCGATGAAAGGGAAGTGATCTTCCTTTTTTCGGCTTTTTTGATAAAGGTTAAAAATTACTTCACCCACCTAACAAACCCCATCATCCACCGACTATATAGATGAAAGCATTGATCAATCGCTTGGAGAAATCTATGAAAAAACAAGAACTGCTGAACTATTTTGACGACGAACTTCTGGATAAGCTGTTCGGATTCTGCTACGCACGGACCAATGACAGCTATGAAGCCCAGGAGCTGTGTTCCGATATCATTTTCGCCCTGGTGAAAGCGGCTGCCTCGGATGGGGAGGTTGCCAGCGTGTACCCCTTCATCTGGCGTGTGGCGCGGAATGTGTATGCCGATTATTCCAATAAAAGAAAACGGCATGCAAACCTGTTCTATGAGGGAGATGCGGAAGAAATACTGCCCTTTATCGCCGCGGAAGAAAACGACGACAACAGCGCGGAACTGCTTGCCGGTGTGTACCGCCGTATCGCCTTTCTGACCAAAGCGTACCGGGAGGTAATGATCCTGTACTACATAGACGGGATGTCCACCGCAGAAATTGCCGTGCAGCTGAACACCAGCGAAGGTGCAGTACGTCAGAGACTGTTCGCAGCCAGACAAAAAATCAAAAGTGAGGTGGAAGATATGACAGAAACCTATAACAAACCGGCAGCACTCAGTAATATTGACCTTGTAATCTGGGGAAGTGGCAATCCCGGTTGGGGAGATCCCCGTACTGTTTACAACAGAATTCTTTCCAGTCATGTAGTATGGCTGTGCCGCAGAAAACCCATGAGTGCATCTGAAATTGCCGCAGAACTGAATGTGCCCACCATTTATGTGGAGAATGAACTGGATATCCTCACCAGAGGCGAAAACGGTACATACGGACTCCTTCGCCGGCTGGATAACGGAAAGTACGCCATCAACTTTGTTCTTTTCGACAAGGATACCGTGGAAAAAGCACACGCTTTATGCACAGAACATATGCCAAAGATCGGCAGTATCATCTCCGATTTTATTGAACAGCATAAAGAAGAATACCTTGCATTCCCCTATCTGAACAAAAAAGTGGATCTGAATCTGATTCTCTGGTCCCAGGTATTCTGGATGGCACAAGCTTTTGAGAAAAATGTACAGCGGGTCCTGGAAGAAAAATATTTTGCGGATGTGGAAAAAGCTGATCGTCCCTTCAGTGTATTCGGATGGGAATACAATGGTAAGCACTATGGCAGCGGCTGTGACGGAATCAGTGCAAGTAATGTGTGCGGATACACAAAAATTGAGGTGGTAAATATCTATATTTCCCGCATCCGCCATCATTTCCACTGCGGTCACAATGTTGCCAACGACCCCCAGCTGCAGCTTGCCATTCGTGCCATCGAAGGCCTTGCTGTATCCACATTGACCGATACAGAGAAGGAACACGCAGCCAAAGCCATCGAATGCGGTTATCTGTACCGGGAAGGAGATATGCTGTATACGAAAATTCTCGTATATGCAGCAGAAGATGCTTCCAACCGTTCTGCGATCACCAGACAGTTGTGTAATGGTTATTTTGAAGAAGAAGCACAGCGTACCGCAGAAAAACTGGCGGAACTGATCCGTAAGAATGTACCGGACCATCTGCAGGGTGAGTGGATGTTTGCAAACGACATTGCCAACATACCGATCATTGATGCTCTGGTGGAAGTTCTCATTGAAAAAGGCATTCTCACCCCGCTGGAAAACGGAATCGGTGCAGAGGGATGCTTCATGAGTGTTATGAAATAAGTACCCATCGCAGTACATAAGAAAAACGGCACGGTAAATATTGAATATTCCAAAAGGGACTGTCCTGAAACTGAATTTCGGGCAGTCCCTGAAATTTTTGTATTTTCTGAAAAGTTACAAAAATCCTATTCACAATTCATATTATTCCTGTAAAATGATGGACAGAATAAAAGCGGAGCAAAAACGGAAAGGGGAAACAGTCAGTTGATCTACCTGAGAAAATACCGGTACGTTATTCTGTGTGCCATACTGTGCATACTTGCCGCACTGTTCATATTCAGCAATTCCTGCAAGAACGGGGAAGAATCCAATGCGATCAGCTCCGGTCTGGCGGAAAGCATTCTGGCGCTGTTCAACGGAAACGGGAATATAGATACGGCATCCTTTCACAAATTCATCCGGAAAACAGCACATTTTACGGAATTTGCCGTACTTGGCGCGTTTCTTACCCTGCTGATGTTCAGCGTGGAAAAGATCACCGGACGATACCATGTTTCCGCCATTTTCCTCTCTGCCCTGATAACGGCTGTAACGGATGAGTTTATACAGAATTTCACAGGAAGAAGCAGTATGGTATCCGATGTGCTGATCGATTTCAGCGGCGCTGTGACGGGGATCCTTCTTGCAGTGCTGATCGTTTGGCAAATACGCCGCAGCAGAAAGAAAAAATGTGTTTCCGAACCAATTCCATAAATAAAGGGGACTGCCTGATGTAAGACAGTCCCTTCTTTGATACATAGATCTATTTATTTTGGGATCACTGAACTTCACTCAAAGCTTCCAGCAGCTTTTTCCGTGCGGCGCGGAAGAGGGAAATATCGTATTCCACATCGCGGAAGGAACGGAATACTTCATTGCAGATAGCATCTGCCTTTTCCTTGTCAACGGCGGATAATGCCTTGAGCATTTCGTATTCTTCCGCACTTTCTCTCTGGGATTCGCCGCGTATGGACAGCCAGGGACCGTCCTTGCCGGGGTAGATCAGATGGGTATCACCGGCGGGCAGACGGAAGCACATATCTGCATTGTGGTGTTCGGGACAGTTCTGGACGAACGGGTCCTGACCGGGCTGATAACAGTTCACCGCCCAGTGCAGATAACCGGTCAGGTTGTATTTGTAATTACCCCAGAACAGATATCGTGTACCCAGAAGAGGATTGTCCATAAAACGGTTGATATAATTCTTGTAGATATGATCGTGGCGTGGGGAGCAGCTTGTGTAATGCCAGAGGTCACCGCCGTGTGCACGCAAGGTCTCAAATTCCTTCTGATGCATATCATACTGTGCATTCAGCGGAATCAGAATATCCAACGCACCGTGTATGTTGCAGAAGCTCAGTGCATCTGCCAGCGGGATTTCCGGAGCGAATTTGCGAGCCAGACCGGCGAGAGCACGGAATTCGGTGGCATTGGCATCGTTGGGCTCATCGCAGACGCTCATCATAACTTTATCAAGCCAACCGTTTTTCTGCAGCATTTCCCGGAGTGCGGGGAGATACTGGGCGAGATAACAGTAGGCTTCATAGCTCATTGCGTCCAAACCGCCGTGAATACGGATCGTGGAGGTTTCCCAGCTTACACGTCCACCAAGAGCAGGCAGCATGAAATGCTTGAAACCGAGGGATACATAATGCCGCATTTTCGTTTCCAGTTCGGTGAAATCAAAACGGTACTGGTTGTCTCCCACCTTTTCCGATTTGAATCCGCCTACATATAAGCTGTTCATGCGCATATGCCGCATCATTTTCAGGTAAGCATCATCCATTTCGGTTACGAAAGAATTGCATTCAGCGGATTTACCGTGATATTTGCCGGTGTTATGTGAAAAGTAAGCCAGCAGAACATACAGGGATTCAGCGGGTAATACAGCTTTGTGTACTTTCACGGTGATGGGGAAGGTTACGGATTCCTCACCGTATGAGATAGTCACATCGGAAGTATAAATACCCGGTTCCGCATTTTCCGGAATACGGATGGCACAGTACAGACCGCCGATACCCGTATCCGGCACACGTCCGTCACCGACACCTACATCTACCGTGCCGTCAAAAGGCCGCAGACAGTCGTAAATACGGTAGGGCGCAATGCGTTCGGGAAAGTGAGGTTCATAGGGGACAACTTCGGGGAACATATTGGGATGCCCTTCCACTGTGACCGGCACAAGGGTATACCAATCGGCGGCGAAAGGAAAATTCGTTTCAATCCGGATGTTTTCTGCCCGGGGGAATCCGCGCTTGGCCAGCTCCAGTACAGCGGGATCGTTGTAAATCGCTTCCGGCAGCCAGTTTTCCTGTACATGATCCGGTTTCAGACATTCGAGCAATACCTGGAAGGATGCATAACCGCCTCTGGGAGCATCCATTTCCGCCGTTCTGGCAGATGTGGGGTATACAATCTGATCTGGGTAGGTGAATTCGGCAGAATCAACAATAGTATAACGCATAATCGCCCTCCATTTAACTTGATCGATAGGATCTCGGGTAAAGCGATTATATCATGTCTGCAAAAGAAATGCAATAGGAAATTGCAAACTTGGTAAATATATTTTTGCAAACAAGCTGTCAGGGCAGTACAAAAAATATTTTTCGAGAAGTTATGAAAAACATATATACAAATAACAACTGCAGCAGAAAGAAGATACTTATTCCGGAATCCATTTCATAACAAAAGGGACTGCCTGGCTTAAGACAGTCCCTGAGCTTTTTATTCGATCCTCACAGAACATCCCCGCATTTGGTCAGACAGACCGTATCCGTGCCGGGGTCAAATGCCATTTCCGCAACTGTGTATCCATCGGCATAGGTACAAACCGCACCGTCCATGCTCCAGTGTCCCTTGATCTTCAGCCGATTGAAGCTGCAGGTGTTCAGGGAACGGATGGGGGTGAGCTGCATCGTGCTGCCGTCCTCGCTCACAGTACAGCTGAACCATGCATAAGGCAGAAATACGGGTACGCTGAACTTTTTGTTATCTTCCGTAAGGGGGGCAAGTGTCAGAACACCTTCCGCCAGATCCGCACGCAGCCCAACCAGACTTTCCAGTACCGTCCAGGAAGCAGGAGCTGTCATATAGTAAGGCAGACCGTGCCGTTCACCGGTGTAACTGTAGGTCAGTCCCTGGGTAAAGTGGGTGGAGCAGGGGCCGGTGATCACCTTTTCCGTAGTCTCCGTCACCTTCCAGCCGGATGCGGTATTGCCTGCATAAAATGCCGGAGCTGCCAGATAGGAAAGGGGATACTGAATGAATCCCTGGGTGGTGTCCTTTCTGCCGCCCTGGTCCGTCAGACCGTTGGGACCTACACATTGTTCAGTAATCGCCGCAGATGCCAATGCGATCTGTTCGAGGGAAATACCCGGTTTTATGCCGGCACGCAGCATAGCCCATTCTCCTGCCAGTGCAGAAATAAAACAGGATGTATCGGTTTCTCCGGTATCCGGGTTATAGGCATTGCAGTAATACTGTCCGTCTTTGTTCCACAGATGCTTTGCACGGGTGTCTTCCGCTTTTGCCGCCAGTGCAGTCCATGCATCCGCTGTATCCTGTTCCCCCACAGCGGCGGCACACATACTGCCGATACGGTAGGACGCGATCTGCATGGTGGAAATAAAAGCATTGATGCCTTCCCAGAACTGGTTGTCATAGGTGGTTCCTCTGCCGCGGCAGATAAAGGGAATACCGCAGTCTTTTTCATCCAGAGAGATCGTCCATTCCACAGCCTTTTTAATAGCCGGCCAGTGCAGTTTCAGAAAATCCCTGTCACCCGTACGCTGGTAGGTGTGGTACACCTGAATGATGTACGCCGATACCAGATCGGGCCACTGTGTCGTAGCTCTGCAAAGCAATTTGATACCGCCGAAACCGATCTCGTGGGCACACATTCCATTGGCTCCATGGGAGCGTCGGAACAGATCCAGCTCCACTTTATCCAGTTCCGGATAAAATGCGGTGTAATACCCCTGGGATGCAGTACGCTGGTCGAGGGTTCCCAGGCACAAAAACATACCGGTGGGCGCTTCGTTAATGGAGAAATTGCCGTCTTTGTCGTACCAGGAACAGGTGTTGGTTACAAAACGGTCATCCAGAATACGGCGTACAAACCAGTCGGGCAGGGTGGACTGTTCCAGAATATTCTGCAGTTCCTTTGTCTGTGCGTACAGTCGGTCACGGTGTTTTAACGCGTACTGCAGTACTTCTTCCACATTATCAAAACGGTTCGTATATTCCACACCGGGATTCTGACCAAGGTCATCCAACATATTCGGCATATACCATGCCAGAACAAAACGTACGTGATGGCTTTCTCCCTTGTCCAACCGACGCCGGATCACAACCGCACCGGCACGGAATTCCGAATCCCCATGAGCGGATATTTCCGAGACAGGATTTTTCAGCCATGCGGCAAATTCTTTTTCATCTTCCGGCAGAATGGAACGGTCGGGGAGATATTCGGCATTTTCGTCGGAACACCAAAGCAGATGTTCTCCGAAAGACATGGGATTTTTACGGTCGTCTTCCGCACTGAATACCAATGCACCAAGCCCATCTGCTGTTTTTCGTCTTTCACAGGTATTTACCCGTCTGTCGGACCAGATGAACGAATAGTTCCATGTGTGGGAACAGGTGGGGAAAATCCGCTCACTTCTGTTGCGGACTGCCATGCTGCCGCCTACATTGATAATGTTTTCCCAGGAGAAGCAGAACAGCGCATCTGTTTCCTTGTCCGCAGTGTTCTGCAGAGTAACATCAAAAAACACGACCGGAAGTGCAGAATCCGCCGCATTGCCGGGAATGTGAGGAGAAAATGCCTTGATTTCCGTGTGTATATCCAGAGCCGGATCCTCCGCCTTCAGTTCCGCAAAGGGGAAAACAAAATTGCTTTCCACCGATTTCATGGAAGTATACGGCATATCCAGAGGATCCTTGCGCATGATCCGCAGTGTATCGCCGCTGCCCACTGCCATAAAGGAACCGGGCATCCGGTAAATCGGGCTGTCCTGGTTGTTGTTGCCGGTAAATGCAGTAAACATACCGTCCTCAGCGATCTCCAGCTTGCCGCATCCCATGCCGCCGAGAGGAACACCGGAGGGCATTTTGCCTAAAGCACAGTCATAGCTTTCTTCAAAAATAAAGCCGTGCCGTTTGTGGATCTCGATGGTTTCTTCGGATACTTGAAGATCCTGAACGATCTTTTGCTCTCCGTCCGGACGTTCTTCATAGGCACGGAGAAAAGATACTGTAGTGTCAATATTACTGTATTCGGAAAGTACAATTTCATTGATCTCGCATTCGCTTTTTACAGCCAGCCAGAACTCTCCGCGGGGCAGGGAGATCTTGCCGCATAAAAAAGGTTCACAGCCATTTTCGGCATCGCTTACGCAGAACGCAGCGTCGTTGACGTAAACAATGGTCCTGCCTTTTGCTTTATTGACATAAACAAACAGTTCCAGGTTGCCGTCCAAAGTATTGGTAAGGGGATGTCGGGTCTGCTTTGTGTTGTCGAATCCAATGATATTCATGAAATGTCCTCCGGTTTGAAAAAATTGGGGATACTACTATGGTTTAACTATATCATATCCTTTTGTTTTTGTCAAGCTGTTTCGTACAGCCCCCCATTAATCCGCTGCAAATTCGCCCGATGCCTCGCCCACCGTGATGGTATACGTTTCTCCTTTTACCATGTCGGGAGTACTCAGAATCACTACCGCAAAGGACAATTCGGGTGCATAAGAGACAACTATGTTCCCCTCTGCATCGGTGAGGGTGATCTCCGTACCTGCGGACTGATTTCCCACAGAAAGGGAGATCACACCCTGTTCAGAATCACTGAAGGTCTGCGCCATACCGGAAGCGCCTGTACCGATGAACGTACCGCCGGTAATGACAGCGGATATGTCGTAGTCAAGGGTTGCCGTATCTCCGCGGGTGGGACCAACTACTGTGGTATGACCGCCGGAAATCGTCAGCGTACCGTTGGCATCAATTCCGTCACCGGATGCATTGATATATAGTGTACCGCCGGAGATTTCCACACTGCCGTCCGAGTTTGCGGACATACCGCCTCCCATACCGCCGCCGGGTCTTCCGCCGGGATCACCGCCCATACCGCCGGGTCCGCCGCCGAACATTCCGTCCCGACCACCTGTTGTTCCGCTGGCATCGGTTCCGCCTGCCGCATTCAGACCGTCATCGCTGGCAGTAAGCCGGATATCACCGCCTTCGACTTTGATATGCAGTGCTTCCAGTCCTTCGTAGCTTTCGGAAATTTGAATGCTTCCGGCTGTAACAGTCAGATTCTCTTCCGCGTGCAGGGCATCGTCACCGGAAGAAAGGGTGAAGGTACCGCCGCTTACGGTCAGGGACATATCGGAATGCACCGCATCATCCGCAGAGTCAATCGTAATCGTGCCGCCCGCAATTTGCATACTGTTGCCGGATTTGAGTCCCTTCATACTGGTACTGCTTTCATCAGCGGTTTCAGCGGAAGAAGAATAGCCCGGTCTGCCGCCACCCATAAAACCGCCGAAGGAATCAGAAGATTGTTTGGTTCCGTTGACACTGCCGCCGCCGGCAAGAATGCCGATCGTACCGTCGTCAATCTGCAGATAAGCACCTGCAGAGATACCGTCCCCTTCTGCTTCAATATTCAGTACACCGTCTGCGATATACACAAATCCGAGAGAAGCATCGTCATTGTTTTCCCCATGGATTCCGTCTTTGCCGGCATCAATCGTGAAGGATGCACCGGTAATACGAACACTGTCATTGGCATCAATCCCATGGGATGCGCTGACAATGGAATATTCTCCGCCGGTTACAACAAAATCATCCTTGCAGACGATGCCATGTCCCGACGGGGAAGTCACTGTCAGTGAACCGGAACCGTTCAGGGTGAGATCCTGTCGGGAGAAAAGGACACCATCCACGGTATTGTCATCGATCTGGCTGAACGTATCGCCGCCGGAAAGGGTGTTTTCCGTTCCATCAGCCAAGGTAATAAATACTTTGTCCGCTTCCCGGATGTAAACCGGTGCAAAAGAACTGCAATGGATGTGCACACCGTTGAATACCAACTGTACCTTGGCGGCGTCATCGGCATCCACAATGATCATACCGTCATCCAGCGTGCCGGAGATAATATGCGTTTTTTCTTCGGTAATGGTAATCACGGAACCGGAAATCCGCACACTGTTGGCACTGGCTGAAGCAGTATCACCTTTCAGTTCGATCCGGACAGCATCCGCTTCACTGTATTCGGTCCTGCGGTCCCTGTCGGTGAACATATCCGCAGCTGTGCCGGAAAAATCCGCTTCCGTGGTTTCGGCGGGGGTGACGGAAATATTTGTATTGGTTTCTTCACTTTCCTTTTCCTTGCCGGGAGCAGGCTCAGTACATCCGCTGAGACTGCCGGATATCAGGGACAAGAGCAGTATAACAGACATCAATCGTTTCATAAGGGGAATCTCCATAATCAAATTAGAAATTTACTGAATTCTTACATAGCCGCTTTTCTCAATAACGGTCTGACCTTCTTCGGACAATATCCAATCTATCAGCACGGGAATATTTTCATTGTCATTGTCCGCACGGTAAATGGCGTAAAACCGGGCGATGATGGGGTAGGTACCGTTTTGAATATTCTCTGCACTGGGGTATACCCCGTTCAGAGAGAGCATTTTTACGGACTCATTGCCCACCATACCATCCATATAATAACGGAAAGAAAAACCGATGGACGCGCCGGTGATGGCAAAGGGGGATTTCCGCGCGATTTCCCTGCCTTGCATGAAAGCATCCATAGCCGACTGGCTGCCGCTTCCTTCCAGTCTGGTAACGGGATTGATCACACGATCCGCACCGCCCACTTCCGCCCAGTTGGTGTACTTTCCGCCGTAAATATCCCGGATCTGTTCCACGGTCAGGTCGGATACGGGGTTGTTTTCATTGACGAAAAATACAAACCCCTCAAGTCCCACGGGAACATAGACCAGCTCCACGTTTTTCTCAGCCGCATATGCTTTCTGGGCTTCGGAGGGCGCTGCACAGAACAGAATATCCGTAGTGCCGTCCACAATCGCCTGATAGCCGCGGACGGTGTTTTTGTACTGCATTTTGCTGTCTTCGGCAAAGTTTTCACCGTAATAGTTATCGTCTGAGAAACTGCCGCCCTCGTAAGTCACCGAACCTTCCGGATATACATTATCCACAATAGCCGCATATACGGGAACCAGTGCCGCCGCACCATCCAGAACG
The DNA here is from genome assembly GCA_017467815.1 of Clostridia bacterium. Lineage (GTDB taxonomy): Bacteria > Bacillota > Clostridia > Oscillospirales > CAG-272 > UMGS1696. The sequence continues at coordinate 25,103 of JAFUKI010000122.1, read as the reverse complement.
GGCAGATTATCCGTGAGCTTCATGGAAGGATCGATCCGCGCCAGATCGGATTCGGGCACATGGGGAAGATATTTTGCCACATCAATCATTTTGGACTGAGAGGCATCGCTGAAATTATTGGCGAGTCTGCCGGTCAGCAGGAAATACATACAGGCATTGAACAGTGCAAATACCAGAAAGACAGCGACGAGGGACAGAATCTGCCTGGTCAGTTTCCGCATATCACCACAGCTCCTTTCCGATAAAATAGATGATGGAACAATGCTGATACGCATAAATGGCATAGATCAGATGCACGACTGTCACAACCAGACAAACAGCAAGGAGTGCAATCATCAGTTTCCAGAAAAGTTTGTCCTTCATAGCGGCATCCTCACATAAAAGCAACTGCCATGAACAGCAGAATCATGAATCCGATAACCACCAGCGCCAGCACACCGGCAATAACGGAGGAGACGATCAGACAGATCAGCCGTGTTTTCATCTGGTTTTCGGTATATGTACCGGGAACGCGCTTGTTTTTGCGTCTGGCATATAAATACATCACCAGACTGATGACGAAAAACAGAATCGCGGCGGAGGGGATGAGAAAGTATAAGGCTGTCAGCAGTTGAAACATAACATATCTCCTTTTGCAGATTTGATTTTCTGATTTTAGTATAGCACATTTGTGTGAACATATAAAGAAATCTGATAAAAAATTAAACGAAAATTAAACACAGGAAAAACATGAAAGATTGAAATTCTCCTATTATCATAACAAAGGATGGACGGCAACTCTTTATCTTTTCACAGAATTATGCTATAATGTAGTCAGAAAAACCGACGGAGGATGAAATATGCTGATTGATATAACAATGAAAGTAACGCCCGATATGTTGAAAGATGCGCCGGGAAACGAAAACAAGGCCCTGATCGGTCATATCGGAACCCATTTCGACGTGATGGAACAGGAATTTCCTCTGGAATACACCGGACGGGAGGGCATTGTGTTCGATGTTTCCGCAGTAAAGAACAGGGATATCGGAATTTCGGATATTGATATGGACAAAGTATCACCGGGGATGTTTGTGGGATTCTGTACGGGCTTTATCGAAGAAATCGGCTACGGCGGAAAAGCATATTTCGGAGAACATCCCCAGCTTTCCCACGAACTGATCGATGCCCTGATTGAAAAGGGAATTTCTCTGATCGGTCTGGATTTTGCCGGTATCCGGAGAGGGAAGGAGCATATCCCGAAGGACCGTTTCTGCGCGGAGAGAGGGGTTTTCGTGATTGAAAATCTTTGTAATCTGAAAACGGTCGCAGCAGCCGGCGGAAGATTTTTCGCGCACACCTATCCGGTGAATTATACCGGAATGACAGGCTTGCCGTGCCGGGTGGTGGCGGAAGTGATGGAGGCGTAATTATCCTGCTTGAATATACCATTGATGTTTTCAGTGCGGCAGAAAAACAACTGAACAAAATCCCCGAAGTCAGACGAAAAATGTCCTGACCTTGGGGATTTTTGAAAATTGTACCCTGTTTTAACCCAAAAGGCGCGAAAAACTTAATTTTTTATTAAAATTGTACTGGATTCTTACACTGTTCACAGATATATGCTATACTGAAACAAAGTACCTGCCTGAGATGATCAAAATGATAATCGACTTTGGCAATCACGTACCGGCAGGAACATGAAAATGAAAGTTTTGTGCCAACTTACAGAAGTCGGTCATATGTTACCGGTACGGGTGGTATATGGGAAAGCATAAGAAGAGATATGCACGATTTTGTTGAACTGATATTACAATTACTGCAGAAAAACCGGGCTTCTTGCTGTGTTGGCAGCCGTGCTTTGTACGGTTGGAATTTTGTCAGCATATACTGTCTTCCGAAAAGTGACGAAAGGGGAGAAGAAATTCCCCTGGGAAAAGGTTAACCTGCTTGTTTAGCTTGTGGGCTATGTTGTGGTTGTGTTGTATGCCACAATACTGCGCTGCACAGTGTGGCAAGGGACATGAATCTGCATCTGTTCCGCGGATGGCGTGAAGAATGGAGCGGATTTTCAACACAGATGCGGCTGAACGTCCCTCTGTACGTGACGATGATCGTCAGCCGCGGACTGGCGAGAGAAACCACCCGGGTTCCGATGATATTCAGCAGACCAGAGCTTGTGGGGATTGATTTGGAGTAAAAGGGGAGTGGGTATGAAAAAATATGTTCTCATTACTATATGTCTGATGATTTCCTTGTTTCTTGCAGGTTGTGGCGGAAACACACAGCGAATTCCATTCAAAGAAGCCGAAAGTATGATGGTTGTCGCTTATGCATACGATGATCATACCGGGATGGTACAGATCGATATTACAGAAGATGTGCCGTGGTATGATGAGCTGGAAATACTTTGCAAGCGGGTCAATGGTTGGTCGGAAAAGAAAATGATCCCTGCGGTGAGTCCTATCCGGGAAAAGGAGGAGGACAAGCTGTATATCGAATCGGAAGAGATGCTGCACAATGTTGTTTTGTCTATTCGTCTTCCGGATCCCGATCCATCGGATAATGTCAAAGAAACTCATACAGCAACTATTGCTATACGGGCACTGACGGACGACAGGTGTTTTCTGAAGCGAACGGACACTTGGTTTGCTTTACGGGAACAGACGGACGGTACAGCACATATGGATCAAAATAATACCAATGAAGCATGGGTATATGAAGATAAAGCCGCATGGGAGATGGTTGCGGAACTGGAAGCTGCCATCCGGGAGACTGCCATGGAAATATCAGAATCGGAAAAGCAGGAGGCAGAGTAACACAATGATGACCGATCAGAAAATCATAAACAACTGGCTGTATGCCTTTGCCAGAGATGTGGACAAAAAGAAACTCGATGATCATGTCCTGTCCTACGGCAACTATCTCTGGCACATTTTTTCCTATGAATATGTGACGTGCCTGCAGGATGACGAAGCCCGCGCGGAGTTTGACCGCATTGCATACGACAAAGCCATCCGTTTTCACGACGGATACACCGGTCAGATCAACGATGTAAGAGAAACCGGAAAGATCAGTGCGGCATCCCTTGATAAGGAATACAAGCGGGGCGCGCGGGACGTGTACATCGTGGCAGAAGATTTTTCGTGGACATACGTGAAGACCCACGAAAACGGCTGGTGCGGACCGTATTTCTGTTACCGCAAGCCGGAAAATTGGGCGGTATCGGAGTAATGCAAATTTCCAAACCGGTGAGAAACGGTGATCAGGATATATGGAATGGAGGGGAAATATGAATCGGAAAAACAGATGGATACTGTATGTCTCCTTTGGTGCCTATGTCCTTCTGATGTTCTGGCTTCTGTTCGGTCAGCGGATGCAGGCATATCTCAGCAGTGCAGGGACGGAAAATTTTTGGAATGATTATTTCACGCAAAAAATCAATCTGATCCCGCTGAGAACCATCTCGGAGTTCTGGAATGATCTGCACGGCGGCGGACGAAGCCATGCTTTCATCAATCTCGCCGGAAATGTCATCATGTTCGTTCCGCTGGGATTCTTTATTCCGTGTGTATTCCCTAAAGCGGATGCATTTCGCCGCAGTATGCTGTATGCGCTGATCATCATTCTCAGTATTGAAATTATCCAGCTTGCAACACTGCTCGGCAGTCTGGATATCGACGATGTACTTCTGAACATGATCGGTGCTGTGATCGGATATGGAATATTCATGATGCTGAATCGAAAAAAGAGATTCAGCAAGGATCGTTAACTTTGGCAAAGGAGAAATCAAAATGAAATGTCCAATGTGCAGCCGTGACATGAAAGAAGGCGTTGTCCAGAGCAGCAGGACGATATTCTTTACACCCAAAGCACACAAATTCTTTATGTCACCGGATGACGCTTCCGGGGATGAAATAACCTTAAGCCAGCACAACTGGACCCGCCCGACCTGCAAAGCCTATCACTGTCAGAAATGCAAGAAGGTGATCATTGACTATGACGAAGAAGTATAAAAAGCTCTATATTATTCTCTCGGTGATCGTTTTCTCCCTCGCTGTTACCTTCATCGATGCCGTAGTACATCCGCCGTATTTTTCAAAAATTCCCATCAAGATCCTGTTTTTTCTGGCACTGCCAATGCTGTTTTTCGTGATATGGCGCGATGAATGGAACGGGTTCAAAGCTCTGTTCCGCTTCCGGAAAAAAGGTCTGCTTATATCCATCCTTCTCGGACTTGCCATATTCGGCGTGATCCTCGGCGGATACTTTGTCACAAGAGGATTTATTGATTTCAGTGGTGTAACATCCAGCCTGACCGCCGGTATGGGCATCACCGCGGATAACTTTGTATGGGTGGCAATCTACATATCCATTATGAATTCGTTCCTTGAAGAATTTTTCTTCCGCGGCTTCGGGTTCATCACGCTGAAAAAGTACGTGAACATCAAATTTGCATACCTGTTCAGTCCGGTGCTGTTCGCAGTGTACCATGTGGGAATGTTGGTGGGAATGTTCCATCCGGCGGTGCTGGCACTATTGATGTTCGGGCTGATCGTGGGCGGGCTGATCTTCAATGCGCTGAATGATAAACTGGGCAACATCTATCCGTCCTGGCTTACGCATATGGCGGCGAACTTTGCCATCAATACCATTGGATTCATTCTGTTTGGCGTTATATAAACGAAAGGTTGATACTATATGAAGTATTTGGTTACAGTTTTACTCACGATAACTTTATGTTTATGCGGATGCACGAAGAATGTGATCAGTTCGGAAGAACGTATAGAACTATTTCTCCGACAGATATTGCCTGACCAGAAGCCTTTGAATTACCTGGAAGTCGATGAAGAAACTGCAAGTGCATTTCTTTTGCATATAGCAGTATATCATGGGTTAGTTCACGGACACAGTTCTGAAATGACAACGGATGAACTCATGAGAAACATCGAGGCTTGTTCTACAGTCGGTGAACTACTTGTGAATTGGGATCATATTCCTGCTGAATATGATGAGCGCTCTGAAAAGTGGATTTCATATCCGCACAAACCGGAGTACAATTTGTATTATGTGGTGCATGATATGGAAGTCACAGATAGGTATTTGAACGCTCAAGTATCATGTGTAGGTTTCAGTGAGTATGGGTTGTATACATTTTCTCCGGATGGTGAAATTCAATATGAGGAAGGTCTTCTGTACATAACATATGAAGATATGGATTCTCTGAAGAATAAGATTCTTTCAGAACCTGAGAATTATGAGATTCTTTCAATCACTTTTTTGGAAAAACAGGGAGAACTTTATCTGGCGGGATAACATGATGGGAGAGTTCACAGCCATTGGTTCATCACGCTGAACGATAAATTTGGCAGCATCTGCCCGTCACGGTTCACGCATATGGCGGCAAACTTTGCCATCAATACCATTGGATCCATTCTGTTTGATGTAATATGAGTTTTGAAGACAACTGAAAAGTATACCAGTATATCGGACGCAGGTGACCGCTTGGATCCCGCTTGTGTACTTCTGCCAAATCTGCTTTTATGTCACCAATGCCGTGTCCGCGTTCATTCTGAGTCTGACTATGATCCTGTGATAGAATTATGAGGTGCTTTTATGTCAAAATACGCAATCAGCAGAGAATTTTTCCCGTTTTCTCATTTTACGCCGCCCATCAGTGAGAAGTTTCTTGCGATGGCTGTGCCGCACATGAAAATACCGGGATCCATTTTCAAAGATAAAGAAGTGACCGTTACCCGACACGAAATCGAAAGTTACGACGGTGCGGAAATCGAGTGCTTTCTCATGTCTCCCGTGAGTATTGCGGAGAAAGCATCCTGCCTGATCTATATCCATGGCGGCGGATTTGTGCTCCCGGCGGCCGGATATCATTACAAAAATGCCATGCGCTATGCCAAGGAAGTCGGATGCAGGGTCGTGTTTGTCAATTACAGGCTTGCACCGCAGTACCGCCATCCCGTGTTCTTTTGGGACTGTTATGCTGCTATGTGCTGGGTATATGACAATGCGGAGAAACTGAAGATTGATATCACCCGCATCGGCATTGGCGGCGACAGTGCAGGCTCGACCCTGTCGGTGGGTGTGTGTATGATGGCAAGAGATCGAAAGCATCCGATAAAATTCCGGTTTCAGATGCTGCCGTATCCCTATCTGGACGCCCGGGGAAACAGCGAATCCTGCAAAAAATATACGGACACACCCATGTGGAACTCGTCCCTGTCCGATCGGATCGGCCCCATGACGAAGGCTGACCTGAATGATCCGAGCTATGTGTATTACTCCCCTGTGGAGGCGGAATCCTTTGAAAGTCTGCCGCCTGCCTATATTGAGACAGCGGAATTTGACTGCCTGCACGACGATGGGATTTTGTATGCAAAAAAGCTGCGGGATGCCGGAATCACTGTTGAACTGAACGAAACCAAAGGCACGATGCACGGGTTTGATATTGTGCAGAATGCTCCTACAACCCAAGCGGCAGTTGCGGCACGGATCGAGTATATGCGAAGAATGTTCGGATAACCGTATGTTCTGATGTGAGAAAGCAATAGGAAAAAGAAACTCATCATTTTTCAAATTCTTTATTGTGCGCTTACCTTGCTCATCTACATAGCGTTCTTTGGAGCGGTTTCTCTGCTGTTTAAGCTGTCGGGAGAAGCGGATAATCTTGGTGCGGCGATGGCAGTGACTTACGGCGTTCTGTTTCTTATGACACCGATGATGGCGGTATGGGATGGATCTTCCTTATCGGGCTGTTTGCATTCAGGCTTCTGATGTCGCTGTCCTTTGCGCGAAAGAAGGGACAGAGCATTTCATATCGGATGCTCTCAAAAATTACGCAAACAGAAACGGAAGGAGCATCAAATTGAAGAAGATTCTTATAGTTTTCATAATCGTGATACTTGTATTGGTGTCGGTGTTTTTCGCCGCATCCGGTCATCTGAGAATAAAGTATCCTGAATATTATAACCTTGATACCTTCAAAGGCGTAGAAGTCTATGTGTGGCAGGACGAGGACGGCGATTATCGGTGCGGTGCGATGAGCGGAACAAATCGAGGTAAGACGATTGAGGAATTGACCGCTTTGGCAGATAACAGCACGACGATTGATGAAATGAAAGACATCTTGAAATCTTACAAGAACGAGAAGGATAGTATCATCATTATTCAGATTGATAATCCGCTTTCCAGTGAGGACATTGATATTCAAGAGATCAATCCGGAAGATATCTACGATCTGTTTTGGTGAGTGTCTGGGAAAAAGCATTACCTTTGCTGCCATTGGTAATGCCTTTTTTGCGTTCAGAGATTTGTCACAATGCAATATCATAATAATTTCAGAAAAAATTTCAAAACCAGTGAACCTTTTCATGTTCCCGATTGTATATGGTAGTGAAAGGAGGCGCAGAACTTGATCGATCAATACATCAACAAATACGGCAAGCGGCTGTACGGACTATGCCGGACGCTCTGCGCCAATGTTCATGACGCAGACGATCTCTATCAGGAAACATGGCTGAAGGTACTTCGGTATATCGACAGGTACGATTCGGAACGGGAGTTTGAAGGCTGGCTGACAACGATCTGTGTCAACATCTACCGCAATTCGTGGAAACGGATGCTGAAAAATCCTGTGTGGGATAACTTTACAGCGGCGGAAGATAAAGAGATTGCCATGGAGAACATAGCAGCAGAAGAACCGCCGGACTACTCCGAGCTTCATGCCGCTATCAACCGACTACCTGAAAAGCTGAGAATGACGGTGATCCTGTTCTATTTCCGGGATATGGACATCACTGAAACAGCGGCTGTGCTGAAGGTTCCGGAAGGAACGGTAAAATCCAGACTCAACAGAGCCAGAAAACTTCTGAAGGAGGTGCTGACAAGTGAAACAGATCTACAATTTTGAAAAAAATAATCCCCCGTGTCTGAACGAACGGTATCTCCGTAAGGAAGCCGAGTGTCGAAAACTTCAACGGCAGACCATTCTTTTGACAGTTGCCGCCATTCTCTCGCAGATGGTTGTCCTGCTGTTCGGAATTCTGATGTGGCAAATTCAGCCTGTGATTACTTTTGTCTGCATACTGTATGTGCTGACAGCAACGCTTTCGGGCAGTATTTTAATGATTGCTTTTACGAAGAAAAGGAGGATTTTTGCATGAACATTATTTGGAGCATCTTTAATTTGCTGATACTTTTATCTGTTTTTCTGATTGTCCCGATTCTGATCGGCGTATACGTCTACCGTGATGCGAACCGCCGTGGAATGAATGCACTTGTATGGACACTGATTGCACTGATTGCGCCGTCTTTGATCGGATTTATCATTTATCTCCTTGTCAGAAGCAGCTATTCCGATCTGGAATGTCCCCGCTGTCAGACCGCCATCAAGGAAGAATACGTTCTCTGCCCGAAGTGCGGTGCCAAGCTCCGTCCATTCTGTCCGAACTGTTCCGCACCTGTGGAGCCGGATTGGAAGGTGTGCCCCAAATGTGCGGCATCCCTTGAGGAAATCGGTCAGGATGTCGTTGTTCCCACGCGGAAAAAGGACAAATCCCTTGGTGTGATCCTGCTGCTTGTGATTCTGATCCCGGTCATTCTGATTATTGCGTTTGTCGGATTGTTTACTTTTCAGATGGCAGGCTCAAATGGTCCGACAGGCGGCACTTCCATCTATGCCGTAAATCCGGAGGAATATATCGCACAGATTAAAAACGATGAGATTGCTGCATGGTATGCAAATTGTACCGATGATAATGTGTATGTTCTGCAGTACGGCAATGAGAGCGAGGATTCTGTCTATTATCTCATTCATATGCCCGGACTTCGTGACACCCGTGAGATTGACTTTGACAACAACGAAGGCTTCTTCCGGAACATTCTGGAGATTGAATACGATGTGGAAGGCAGAAATAACGAAGATTATCTGATTCTTGTTGCCTGCACTGGAAACGATACAGCGAAAAAACTGCAGATCACCTGTGATGACAAAAAAATGGACTGCATAATTGAAAGTACGATAACAGAAATCATAATTCCGAAGAATGCTGAAATGGTTGCCGCTGAACACTATTCCGGCGGTGGCAGAGGTGGTTCCGTGTATGTCCGTTCCGAGGAAGTACCGGCAGCACAGACTGGTGAATAAGAGAGAATTGTTAGGAAGGCATCGCCGAAATGCGGTGCCTTTCTCTATTGATATGAACGCCAAGTAAACTTTGCACGTGCATCTTGACAAGTTTACTTGGCGGTGATATAATAATGACAAGAAAACTTGGCGTGAGGTGAATATGAAAAAAGAAGACATTCTTGAAATGAGCCGGAAAGAAAACAAAAACCGGGATCTCGCAGAGCTTGATGTGATGGTCCAGGCAAGCAGCATCGCTGGACGTGTAGGCGCTTGTGTTTGTGTATTGCTTTCTGTCATTTTTCTCAGATTTACAAAAACGATGTTATGCAGTCCGTGGATCATTTACTTCAGCATACTCGGTACAACATACCTGGTGAAATACAGTAAGATCAGAAGAAAATCCGATCTGTTTCTGGCTCTGCTGTTTTATGTCATGGGTGTGCTTGCTCTTGTCTTTTTCATTCTGCGGCTGATGGAGGCGATGGGATGAACGAAGAACTGAAGCTGAAGAATCATCTGAAAGAGGCACGCAGCGAAAAAGGTCTGTCCCAGCAGCAGCTTTCGGAGATGGTAGGTGTGTCCCGGAACACGATCAGCTCCATCGAAACGGGACAATTCAACCCCACCGCAAAACTGGCACTGATCCTCTGCATTGCGCTGGACAAGAAATTTGAAGAACTGTTTTACTTTTAGGAGAACAAGATGGATAATATTGCAATGTTAATTTTGGGTCTGTTTATATCTGCACTTGGAATCGTGAATATCATGGGCAACATCAGTACGATCCATTCCTATAACCGCAGAAAGGTATCCGAAGAAGATATTCCGAAATACGGCAAGGCTGTCGGTACGGGAACGCTGATCATGGGGGCATCCTTTGTGGTGGGATTTGCAGTCTCATTCCTGAGTGAACTGCTCATGGTAGTCATCGTTCTTCCAGCGACAGTAATCGGACTTGGATTCATTCTGTACGGACAGTTCAAGTATAACCACGGGATATTTTGACTGTATAACAATATTTGAAGGTATCGTATCATGCGGTACCTTTCTTTTTTGTGAATCTTTTGTAAAGCATACAGCATACCCATTGACATTGTCGATATTCGATAATATAATAGAATTACAGAATGTCGATAATCGACAATGGAGGTGACAGAGTTGCCAAGAGCAAAATTTCAGACACTGACCGAGCAGATGTACTATATCTTGTTGTGCCTAAGCCGGGAATGCTACGGTATGGACATCATGGATAAAGTCCCCGCTATGACTGGCGGCAGAGTAAAGGTTGGCTCGGGAACGCTGTATAATCTGCTTGAACAGTTTTTGGATGCAGAGATCATTGAGGAAACCAAAGCCGAGGGACGGCGGCGGTCGTATATCCTGACAAAGAAAGGTCGGGAGCTGCTGGATAACGAATGTAAGCGGTTATCCAGTCTTGTAAACGACTATCACCGCTATCTTGTAAAGGAGGATGCAGAATGAAAGATGTAAAGCGCAGAATGGAAGTGTTCAGCTTCTGGGACAAGGCCGGCATGGAGCGGCATCTGGAAAAAATGGCTGCCGACGGCTGGCTGCTTGATAAAATGTCCGCCCTGTTCTGGACATACCGCAAAATCGAACCGAAGAAGATCCGTTTCTCGATCTCCTACTATGCTTCTATTTCGGATTTTGAACCAGAACCCACAGAGGAGCAGCAGGAGTTCAACGAGTTCTGTGTGCATTCCGGCTGGAAGCTGGCGGCATCCTCGGTGCAGATGCAGGTGTTCTATAACGAGAACGAGGATCCCGTGCCGATCGAAACCGATCCGGTGCTGGAGCTTGAAAACCTGCACCGATACGCAAAGAAAACTGCGCTGAAAACTTATCCGCTTTTACTTTTGATTTCCCTTTTGATGGGGGTGACGTTCATCGGTTCGATCATCCGTGATCCGGTGTACTATCTGGCAAGCGCGATCAATCTGTTCACCGGTGTGTGGTTTGTGGTGGCATTTATCTATTCGCTGTCCGAGTTGCTGGGATATTATCTCTGGCGACGTCGGGCGAAAGGAATGGCTGAACAGGGAGAGTTTCTGGAAACCAGGGGGCACGGCTGGCTGAACTGGGCGATTCTTGTGTTTATGATACTGTCCTTTGCGCTGTACTTGATGTCCATCGGCAATACAGGATTTCAGGTGTACATGATTGCCTTTGTAGTAAACATGATCGCCGTGATCTTCATCGTGCAGGCAGTCAAGGAATTTCTCAAACGCAGGAAGGTAAAAGCTGGTACCAATAAAACGATTGTTGCAGTCATCAGCTTTGCCGCTGCCTTCGTGCTGATGGGAACAACGAATGTATTCACGATCTATGCAATCAAAACGGATATGTTTCTCGATCAATTTGCGGAGCTGCCGTTTACTATCGGAGATTTGACCGGAATCGACGACAGCGGATATCTGAAAAGCAAGGATGACAATGACTCCATCCTGCTGGGGCAGCTTGATTCTTCTCAACACCCCATGGATAACGGCGAAGGACTGCGGCTCGGATACTCTATCACAGAAGTCAAAATGCCGTTTATGTATGACTTCACCTTTGAAAAGCTGTATGAGCACCGCATCACAAAATACAGCCATGAAGCCGGGATAAGGTATGAGGAATCTGATGCATCTGTATGGGGTGCAACGAAAGCCTATCGTCTGACAAACAACGGTGAGCCGGAGAACACTTATTTCGTCTGCTATGATCGGTATTTCCTGCAGATCGACGCAGGATGGGAATTGACAGCGAAGCAGATGGGGATGATCGGTGAAAAGATCAATTCTCTTGTGCAGTAACGCTCTATGCAACCGATAGTTGTCATAAAGTTGGTAGACAAAACTGCATCTATCTTATATCATAAAAGCGGAGGTGATGCGTGTGACGCTTGGAGAACGTATCAAAGAACAGCGTAAAAAATCCGGACTCTCACAGGAACGTGTAGCGGAGCTTGTTGGAGTCAGCCGTCAGTCAGTGACGAAGTGGGAATCCGGACAGTCTGCACCGAGCACGGAGAATCTGTTCAAGCTGGCAGAGATTTTCGGTACCACCGTAGATATGCTGCTGGATATCCCAAAAGAAAGCAACGTAAAAGCGGATGATCAAACCCAAGAACTGAGCGCACAGATCCGGTATCTATATCGGCTTGAAGAAGCAAGAAAACAGGAAGCTGCGCAAATTCAAGCTGAAAATGAAAAGCGTACCGAAGAACTTCAGAATAAATCAAACAAGGTGTGGCTGGTACAGATTCTATTTGTTTCGCTCTGTGTTATTACAGCCATTCCGCTAACTATTGCTGTTTTCACGGATATGAACCCTACGGTAATCAGTGTATGTGCCGCGATTATTGGCATCGGGCTTGTAGGCAATATGATTGGAGCCTTAATGAGGTATTATTTGAGTAAGTCGATATGAACATAAATATAGGACGGTGCCATGTGCATCGTCCTTTTGCTGTCCATACCAATTCCCATATTCCGAGAGTGGAAAACGTAACAATTTTATGCTCTACTATAACAAGCCTTGTGGATGAACGAATTGTCCGTGATGATGGACTTCACCCCTAAAATCATCCATTTTTGCAGTCAAAACGGCTATTTTCCCCAAAATTCCCGGATTCCGGGGGTGATTCTGCATCTGTTGGGTGGTATTCTCAAAAGCATGTGTATGTGATCGGGACAGCATTCTGCTTCTATGATCTCCACACCTTTTTTTTCGCACAGTTCTCTCAGTATTTTTCCTATATCTGCACGCGGTTCTTTGTATATGATCTGTCTGCGATATTTCGGGGCAAATACTATATGATACTTGCATTCCCATGTCGAATGTGTTAAACTATTTGTGTTGGATGTTTTCATCTTTCAGTCCTCCTGTTTTTGGGGTGCGGTCGCCAAACCACCTCCATTTTACTGCAGGGGGACTTTTTTCAACTTGAAGCTAAAGCTATTTGGGTTCCATCGACACAGTCGGTGGTTTATTTGGCTGTCACCAAACAAAAAAAGATCAGACATCTTAAAGGATATCTGATCTTTTAGATCTGAGTGACTGGACTTGGAACCATTGCCGAGACGAGCTCGGCGGCAAGTTTCCCAAGGTGAGAACAAACCGTTTATTTGTATCGAAACTTGCATACTGCTTCTCGATCAGTCGCACAAAACAAAAAGATCAGACATCCTAAAGGATATCTGATCTTTTAGATCTGAGTGACTGGACTTGAACCAGCGGCCTCTACCACCCCAACGCGCCTGTGGCAGATGCCTGTTTTCAGATTTTGTCGGTTATCTCATAAAAATGTGCGTAAAATCAATGCTTTTTTGCGCATTTTCAGAAAAAAGTTTCGGGAGAGTATGCACTTTATGCACCGCTTTTTTGGCGGGTTTTGTTCATAGTATGCACTAACTATGCACTAAAATCGCAGTACACTCGCGGTTCAAGTCGTAGTGTTGCGGCCATTTTCAGCCTTTTTCATGCGGTTTTCGGCATACTATGAACTGAATGATCAGCTGATTGTTAGGGTTATTGTACCTCTGATTCGGTCGTTTGTCAAGCGTTTCGGAACATAAAATCCCGCTCTAAACAAAGTTAACAGTTGTTATCTGGACTTATTTTTCCTTCTGTGGTATTGTGTTGTGCTGACAGGAAGTGTGTCAAATGAGGGATATCATCAAGGAGTAAGTTCGTACGATCCGGCTTATTCCTTTTTCGTTGCATAAAATGTGATATAATTTCAAAAAGTCGTTGCATTTTTTGTGATTGTGTGATATAATATACTCGCAGAATTATATGGAGGTGCAAAGATGTACCGTATTGCAATTGAAAAATTATTAAAATGGAAAGACAGCAAGCGCAGAAAACCTCTGATTATCGAGGGCGCTCGTCAGGTAGGCAAGACCTGGCTGATGAAGGAATTCGGCCGCCAGGCGTATGCCGAAACCGTATATATAAACTTTGACTCAAACTCCAGAATGTCCGAGCTTTTCTCTGCCGATCTGGATATAGAACGCATTATGCTCGGGCTTGAGCTTTACGCCGGCAAAAAAATCAATCCCGATAATACTCTGCTGATTTTTGACGAGGTTCAGGAAGTACCGAGAGCCTTGTCCTCTCTCAAATATTTTTGCGAAAACGCGCCGCAGTATCACATTGTGTGCGCCGGATCGCTTCTCGGTATCGCTCTGCACGGCGGTACGTCCTTTCCCGTGGGCAAAGTTGACTTTTTGAAGCTCTATCCCTTATCCTTCAAGGAATTTCTGATGGCAATGGGTAAGGAACGCTTTGCAGAACTGCTTGATAAACAGGATTTCCAAATGGTCAGCAGCTTCAAGCAGACTTATATTGACGCACTGAAGCATTATTACTTTGTCGGCGGTATGCCCGAGGCGGTGCAGAGCTTTGCCGACAATAAGGATTTCAACGAGGTACGCGACATTCAAAAACGTATCCTCGCTGCCTATGAACAAGATTTTTCCAAGCACGCACCTCACGAAATCGTACCAAAAATCCGTATGCTTTGGAACAGTATCCCCTCTCAGCTTGCTAAGGAGAATAAAAAATTTATCTACGGTCTAGTCCGTGAGGGCAGCCGTGCGAAAGATTACGAAACCGCACTGATGTGGCTCTCCGATTGCGGACTCGTCCACAAGGTCAGCCGTGTGAACACCGCAGGCATTCCGCTGAAAGCATACGAGGATTTGAAAGCGTTTAAGCTGTTCGTGGTAGATGTGGGACTCCTCGGCTGTATGACGGGGCTTCGCGGAAGTACGCTTCTTGACGGCAACGACTTATTTGTAGAGTTCAAGGGTGCGCTGACCGAGCAGTATGTGTGTCAGCAGCTGAAAACCATCGAGGATTTAGGTGTCTACTACTACACCAACGACCGTGGTTCCTGCGAGATAGATTTTGTCATCGATAACGGCGAGCAGGTTATCCCCGTCGAGGTTAAGGCGGAGATCAATCTGCAGACAAAGAGTCTCAAGACTTACAGAGAAAAATTCACCCCCGAATGCTCCATCCGTACCTCAATGGCGGACTACAAAGAGGAAGATTGGCTCATCAATCTGCCGCTGTACGCGATTGAAGAAGTGGGGATGGTATCGAGCAAACGGTGATGAAGTGTTGGCGAGATAAGATCGAATAAAAACGGAAAACAGGAGTATATATGCCACTACAAATCATACGAAACGATATAACCAAAATGCAGGTGGATGCAATTGTCAACGCTGCCAATGAATCTCTGCTCGGCGGTGGAGGCGTTGACGGATGTATTCATCGCGCTGCCGGAGCAGCCCTTCTTGCCGAATGTCGCACGCTTGGCGGCTGCAAGACGGGATGCGCCAAGATAACAAAAGGATACCGCCTGCCGGCAAAATACGTCATACATACCGTCGGTCCAATCTACAAGGACGGCAATCAAGGCGAGCAAGCATTACTTGAAAGTTGCTATAAAACCTCCTTGCAGCTTGCAAAGGAGTATGGCTGTGAATCGGTGGCGTTTCCGCTGATTTCGTCGGGCGTGTATAGTTATCCTAAGGATCAGGCGCTGAAGGTTGCGATCGATATGATCAGCAGCTTTCTCCTTGAAAACGAGATGACCGTATACATCGTGATTTTCGACAAAGCTGCGTATCAGATCGGAGAAAAGCTTTTTTCCGACATTGCCGAATACATAGACGATCATTATGTGGACGAGCATACCGATTACCGTCGTGAAAGTATTCGAATGAATGCGCTGATGAAGCCTATCATGGCAATTGACGATGCTTGTGCGTGCAAGGCAATGGCAGTCGGCAGTGGGCTTGACGATGCGCTTTCACAGATGGATGAAAGCTTTTCCGAGATGCTTCTCCGCAAGATCGACGAGAGGGGAATGACCGATGCACAGTGCTATAAAAAGGCAAACATTGACCGTAAGCTGTTCTCGAAAATCCGCAGTGACGTGAACTACAAGCCTTCAAAGCCGACCGTTCTTGCCTTTGCCATCTCACTTGAACTTTCCCTTGCCGAAACAAAAGATATGCTGATGAAGGCAGGCTTTGCGCTGTCGCACAGCAATAAGTTTGACATCATCATTGAATATTTCATCAAAAACGAGAATTACAATATTTTCGAAATCAACGAGGCGTTGTTTGCCTTTGACCAAAGTCTGTTAGGAGTGTGATACAATGTTAAAATTCATCTGTTACCCCAAGTGCACCACCTGCCAAAAGGCGAAAAAGTGGCTGGATGACAACAAAATCGAATACGAAGTACGGGATATAAAGCTCGACAATCCCACCCTCGAAGAATTGACAGAATGGTATAAGAAAAGCGGATTGCCGCTGAAAAAATTCTTCAACACAAGCGGTCTGCTCTATAAGTCGCTTGAACTGAAAGACAAGCTCCCAACCATGACCGACGAAGAAATGCTGAATCTGCTTTCAACCGACGGTATGCTCGTGAAAAGACCGCTGCTTATCGGACAAGATTTTGTCCTCGTTGGATTCAAGGAAGCCGAGTGGAAAGAAAAACTGAATCCATAATTGTCGCCTGCCATGCGACCAAACCTCCCTTATTTTGGTGTAAAATACAGACATCAAATGAAAGAGAGGTTTTTATTATGAAAAACAACATCACCGAACTCGTATTTATCCTTGACCGCAGCGGATCTATGGCAGGGCTGGAGAGTGACACCATCGGCGGCTTCAACGCGATGATCGAAAAGCAAAAGAAGATTGACGGCAAGTGCTTTGTGTCTACTGTGCTGTTTGACAATGTCAGCGAAGTGCTCCACGACAGAGTTGAGCTTGCGGCGATTCAGCCGATGACTGATAAAGATTACACCGTGGGCGGTTGTACTGCGCTCATTGATGCAATCGGCGGCGCGATTCATCACATCGGAAACATCCACAAATACGCGCGTCCAGAGGATGTTCCGGAGCATACGGTGTTTGTGATTACAACCGACGGCATGGAAAATGCAAGCCACAGGTATACCGCCGATAAAGTCAAAAATATGGTGCAGAGGCAGACCGAAAAATTCAGATGGGAGTTCTTGTTCCTCGGTGCAAATATTGATGCGGTGGAAACGGCAAACAACATCGGAATTGCCAAAGACAGAGCAGTCAACTACCACAGCGACAAGGAAGGTACCGCACTCAATTATTCCGTGATGAGTGAAACGATTAAAAATGTTCGATGCGCGAAGCCGCTTACGGCAGATTGGAAAGTGGAGATTGACCGGGACTACAAGAGCAGAAAGAAAAAGTAAGAGGAAAGTAAAACAAAACTTCTGCAGATTTAGAGGAAACCTTAAAATCTGCAGAAGTTATTTTTTTTTGATTTGCCAATATACCGCACAATTACAACTATTATTCCTCAAATTATTGACATTGTGCCGATAATGTGCTATAATTATACTGATATATTATAATTATTTCACTCTTACAGACGAAGAGGTGTAGATATATGGCAATGAGAACACATGAAGCAGCTGAAAAATGGGGCATCACCGCCCGCCGTGTCCGCGTACTGTGCGTGAACGGACAGATCGACGGCGCGTGGCGCGAGGGCAAGATCTGGTACATCCCCGACAACGCGCCCAAGCCTGCAGACGGACGCATCCGCAGCAAAGAAACGCTGATCGTGCAGATTGAGCGAAAAAAGGCGGAGCTGGATACCCGTCGTCCGTTGACCGAAGGCGAAGTTGCCCGTCTCAATGAAGATTTTATGATCGAATACACCTACAACTCCAACGCGATTGAGGGCAATACGCTCACCCTGCGCGAAACGGATATGGTACTCAAGGGCTTGACCATCGACCAGAAGCCGCTGAAGGATCACATGGAAGCAGTCGGTCATAAGGATGCGTTCTACTTTATATGCGATCTCGTAAAGGATCAGGTGCCGCTGTCCGAAACGGTTATCAAGCAGATTCACACGCTCGTGTTGGCTGATAAGCCGATGGATCGCGGTGTATACCGCCGTGTCCCCGTCCGCATCATGGGCGCGAAGAACGAGCCTGCACAACCGTATCTGATCGAGCCGAAGATGTATGAGCTGATGCAGAAATATGCAGCTGACGAGCGGAATATCGTCGAGAAGCTTGCAGATCTTCATATCGCGTTTGAGACGATCCATCCGTTCATCGACGGCAACGGCAGAACCGGACGTCTGATCGTGAATCTGGAACTGATGAAAGCCGGTTATCCGCCGATTGATATTAAGTTTACCGATCGGATGCGGTACTACGAGGCATTTGAGGATCATAACGAGATGGCACGGCTGTTTGGGGAGTATTTGTGTAAGCGGTTGGATCAGTATTTGGATGTGATTAGCAATAATATTGCTCAGTAATCATCCACTGTTTGTAATAAAGGAGAATGTTATTATGAGAACTGAAAATCAAATTGAAATGTCCCTTATTGAAAAACTGCAAGATCTAAAATACACATATAGAAATGATATTAGAGATAAAGCATCTCTTGAGGCTAACTTTAGACAAAAATTTGAACAGTTGAATAAAGTTCATTTGAGCGATTCTGAATTTGATCGTTTGAAAGAAAGTATTATTACTGCTGATGTTTTTGATGCAGCAAAAATCTTGCGAGAAACAAATACATTTAAACGCGATGACGATACCCCTCTTCAGTACACCATCGTTAATACAACCGATTGGTGCAAGAATGACTTTGAGGTGGTAAACCAGCTGCGTATTAACACAGACAACAGTAATCATAGATACGATGTTATTTTGCTTATAAACGGTGTACCCGTCGTGCAAATAGAATTGAAAGCTCTTCAGGTTACTCCGAGAAGGGCAATGGAGCAAATCGTGGAGTATAAAAACGATCCCGGAAATGGATATACAAACTCTCTACTGTGCTTTATTCAACTTTTCATCGTTAGTAACGAAAGCAAAACCTATTATTTTGCAAATAATTCTAAGGAACACTTCTGCTTTAACGCAGATGAGCGCTTTTTGCCCATATACGAATTGGCAGATGAAAACAATAAAAAGATCTCTCATTTGCACGACTTCTCACAAACATTGCTTCGCAAATGTGCACTTGGTCAATTAATTAGCAAATATATGGTGTTGGTCGCGAGTGAGAAAAAATTGATGATTATGCGTCCTTACCAGATTTATGCTGTTCGCGCAATCATGGATTGCATCGAACAGAATCGCGGCAACGGATATATTTGGCATACCACAGGAAGCGGAAAAACACTAACTTCGTTCAAAGCATCTACTCTTCTTAAAGATAACAAGGACATCGCAAAGTGTTTATTTGTTGTAGACAGAAAAGACCTTGATAGACAAACACGTGAGGAATTCAATAAATTCCAAGAAGGATGTGTTGAAGAAAATACGAATACCGAGAAACTGGTCAAACGCCTTCTCTCGGATAATTATCGTGATAAAGTTATCGTTACTACGATACAAAAATTAGGATTGGCACTGGATGATGACAGCAAGCGAAATCAAGCGAAGAAGAAAAAGGGAGAAATGACATACAAAGAGCGTTTGGCACCTTTGCGAGATAAGCGTATCGTTATTATTTTTGACGAATGTCATCGTTCTCAGTTCGGTGAAAATCACAAGGCAATCAAAGAGTTTTTCCCTAACGCACAGCTCTTTGGATTTACAGGAACTCCCATCTTTGAGGACAATGCAACATATAAGCAAATCGATGGCACAATAGGTTCTTATTCGACAACAAAGGATATATTTGAAAAAGAACTTCATGAATATACCATCACCCATGCAATCGATGATAAAAATGTTTTGCGTTTCCACATTGACTATTTCAAACCTGATGCCAATGGAAAATCCACAAAGCCTTCGGATTTGGCACATAAAAAGGCTGTTGTAGAAACCATTTTGTCCAAGCATGATATTGTAACTGCCGGAAGAAGATTCAATGCAATTTTAGCAACATCTTCGATTAATGATGCAATAGAATACTACGATTTGTTTACTTCTATGCAGTCTGAGTATATCAAAAACACGAATAGTGATTTCACGCCTTTAAACATCGCATGCGTATTCTCGCCCCCTGCAGAAGGTAATAAGGATATTCAGCAAATCCAAGATGATCTTCCTCAGGAAAAAAAGGATAACTCGGTTGAACCTGACAAAAAGAAACAAGCTCTGCAAAAAATCATGCATGAGTATGATAGGAGATATGGCACAAATAGCAGCATTTCTGAATTCGATGTGTACTATCAAGACGTTCAAAAAAGAATTAAGGATCAGCAGTATTCTAACGCAGACTATCCTCATAAGAACAAAATTGATATTACCATTGTTGTTGATATGTTGCTAACCGGATTTGATTCAAAATTCTTAAACACTTTGTATGTAGATAAGAATTTGAAACATCACGGCCTCATTCAGGCTTTTTCAAGAACTAATAGAATTCTAAACGGTACAAAGCCATACGGCAATATTCTTGACTTTAGAGGACAGGAAAAAGAGGTGGACGAGGCAATCGCATTGTTCTCAGGAAAACAAAACAGTTCTCGTGCGAAGGAAATTTGGCTCGTCGATCCTGCTCCCGTTGTTATCGAAAAATTTGATAAGGCGATTGATGATCTTGAAAAATTCATGTCTTCTCAGGAGCTTGAATGTAAACCGGAGGAAGTTGCCAACCTTAAAGGTGATATTGCACGCAGCGAGTTTATTCAGCGGTTCAAGGAAGTACAGCGCTTTAAAACACAGCTGGAACAGTACACCGAACTGAAGGAAGAAGATGCAGCACGTATCGAAGAACTGTTGCCCAAGGATACGTTACGTGCGTTTCGAGGTGTATATATTGATACCGCTCAAAGATTGAAAGAACAGCAAGGCAAGGGTAAAGAGCGCAAACCGGAAATTGACGATATTGACTTCGAATTTGTCTTGTTCTCTTCTGCTATTATTGATTATGATTACATCATGGGACTTATATCTAAATACACACAGAGTGAGCCCAAGAAGCAGAAGATGAATAAACAACAACTTGTTGATCTGCTTTGTTCTTCCTCTAATCTGATGGATGAGCGTGAAGATATTATTGCGTACATTAATACACTCAAAATTGGCGAAGCATTAAATGAACAAGAAATAAAAGACGGCTATCAAAAATTCAAGGCAGAAAAGAATGCTAATGCAATATCGTCAATTGCAGAAAAGCATGACATTGAACTTCAGTCTCTCAACAGTTTCATCGACGAAATTATTGACCGTATGATTTTTGATGGAGAAAAATTGAGTGATCTGTTGGCACCATTAGAACTGGGGTGGAAAGCTCGTACAAGAAAAGAGCTCGAATTAATGGAAGATTTGATTCCGTTATTAAAAAAATTAGCAAACGGACATGAAATTGTGGGGTTGAATGCATATGAGTGATAAAAAATTAAAAATCGTTCCAAGAAAACGATTTCCTCAGTTTGAATCAAGTGAAACTTGGATTGAACTTGCATTGATTCAACTGTCGGATAGAATTACAGATAAAGTTGGAACGAAAAAACTAACTACATTAAGCATCTCTGCGGGTGTTGGTTTTGTTTCTCAAGCAGAAAAATTCGATCGTGATATATCGGGAAATCAATACAGAAACTATATTCGTATCAAAAAGGGAGATTTTTCTTACAATAAGGGAAATTCAAAAAAGTTCCCGCAAGGATGCATTTACGAGTTAAATGAGTATGAAGAAGCTGCAGTTCCCAATGCGTTTATTAGTTTCAGATTTCATGATGATGTTGTTTCTGACTTCTATAAAGGATATTTTGAAAACAACTTTCATGGTAAACAGTTAACAAAACATATCACAAGCGGAGCAAGAAGCAATGGATTGTTGAATATCAACGCTGATGACTTTTTTAACATTGTTTTGCCAACCCCAAAAGAAACTGCGGAGCAGCAAAAAATCGCAGATTGCATTGAAAGTCTTGATGACCTTATCAGCGTAGAAAATAATAGACTTAAAGCTTTGCAAAAACACAAAGTGGGTTTGATGCAAAAACTCTTTCCAACAAGAAATCAATCTTCACCTGTATACAGATTTTGTGAGTTTAGTACCTCGGGATCGTGGAAATATGTTAAGTTATCGGATGTAGCTGAGCGAGTTATTTCAAAAAACAGAGATAACAACATACAACGGGTTTTTACCAACTCCGCTATTAATGGTGTAATAGAGCAAAATAAATATTTTGAAAGAGAAATTGTTAGTGAAAACAATCTTTCGAATTATTCGATCATAGAAAAGGGTGATTATGTTTATAATCCTCGTATTTCAACGGTAGCTCCAGTTGGCCCTATTTCAAAAAACAAAATAGGCAAAGGTATCATATCTCCTTTGTACACTGTTTTCCGGTTTAGAGATGAGGATTATGATTTTTATGAATATTATTTCAAAACCACTTTATGGCATCAATATATAAACGGAAAATCTAATATGGGCGCAAGGCATGACCGTATCAATATCTCCACAGATGATTTTATGAATATGCCTGTTCCTGTGTGTCCCAATTCAAAAGAACAAGAAAGAATTGCTCTGTTTTTAAAAAGCGTAGATGAACTAATAATCAAACAAGAACAGAGAGTGGAAGCTTTAAATAAACACAAAGAAGGACTGCTTCAACAGTTGTTTCCCTCGCTTGAGGAGGTAATTAAATGAGCATTAATATTCCGGACAAATACCGCAAAGAGGATTTTAACAAGTTAATAAACAAAACCTTAAGCGGCGATGATTTTAGCCAATACCAAGCTTTGTTTAGAGAGAGTTATAAAAAGCCGTCAAAGGGCGAAACAGAGTACCAATTAAAGGACGGAATATCGATTGATGTCAAAAAGAAAATCGATTATGTCCTTAAAAGAGTTGGTGATGGTCGTTTTGATACATTAAAGGATATTGCGGAATATTTTAGAATGCTGTTGGATGATAGAAAGTTCATCGTTCTTTTTGCTTACAATGGCACCGGAAAAACTCGTCTTTCTGCCGAATTTAAATCTTTAGGTCAACATATTGATGAAACCACGGGGATAAAATCAGCCGATACACTCTATTATAATGCTTTCACAGAAGATCTGTTCTATTGGGATAATGATTTGGAAAATGATACTGAGCGCGTTTTAAAATTAAATGGAAGCTCACGATTTTTCGCGGGATTGGATGAATTGGAAATGGAAAGTAAAATTCGACCTCTGCTTCATCGATATGCAGATTTCGATTTTACAATTGATTACGAAAACTCAACTGTTAGTTTTTCAAGAAACGCGTTAATCGACGGTGTTTCGCAGCGAGTTGACAACATAAAGGTATCGCGTGGAGAAGAAAACATATTTATTTGGTGTTTCTTTCTTGCCATTGTTACCTTAGTAGCCGACAAGGTTGAAGCATATAATTGGGTAAAATACGTTTATGTGGACGATCCTATTTCCTCTCTTGATGATAATAATGCAATCGCTGTAGCAAGTCATTTGGCGCAACTAATGAAAGATTGTGATATCAAGGTGGTTGTATCCTCGCATCATGCATTGTTTTTTAATGTTCTGTGTAACGAACTCGGTCATTCAGCTCAATTGTTCTTACAAAAGGGCTCTTCGAACAATAACTATATATTGAAAAATACCGAAAAGACACCCTTCTTCCATCATGTAGCGTTATTGAAGGAATTGAAGTATGCTGCCGATTCAGGAGAACTGTACACCTACCATTTTAACATTTTGAGAAATATTTTAGAGAAAACCGAATCTTTTCACGGATTCAAACACTTTTCATCTTGTCTAAGAAAAGATGAAGATAACGATTCGGACGGAATCCTACATAAAAGAATGCTTGACTTGTTAAGTCATGGTAACTATTCATTATTCAATCCCATAGAAATGGTAGATGAAAACAAGGAACATTTCAGGAACATATTAAATAATTTCTTGGAAGATTACAAGTTTAATGAAAAGTTATTTGAAACCACACCAACTCAGGAGGATGAGCAATGAACGAAAATCAACAAAAACAATTGGGCGCAACGCTTTGGGGAATAGCAAATAAGTTGCGCGGAGCAATGAATGCTGACGACTTCCGAGATTATATGCTTTCTTTTCTTTTCCTCCGTTATCTTTCTGATAATTACGAAGAAGCGGTAAAGAAAGAGCTTGGTAAAGATTATTTTGATTTGAAACAAACAGAGCCTTGGCGTGCATTGGCTTTGTGGTATAATAATAATAAAGATGACATTGCAGAATTCGAAAAGCAAATGCGCCGTAAGGTACACTATGTCATTAAGCCGAATTATTTGTGGGGCTATATATATGAGCTTGCAAATACACAAAGTAACGATCTGTTAAAAACACTTCAGGCAGGATTTAAATACATCGAGAACGAATCATTTGATAGCAAATTTCATGGATTGTTCTCAGAAGTTGATCTTAATTCCGAAAAAATAGGGAAAAATTATTCCGCACGAAACTCTATGCTTTGTTCGGTAATAACCGAAATAGCGCAGGGACTTTCTGAATTTCCCAATGAGTCTGATTTGTTAGGAGATGCATACGAATATCTTATCGGTCAATTTGCCGCAGGATCTGGCAAGAAGGCAGGTGAATTCTATACTCCTCAACAAGTATCTACTATTCTTTCTCGAATTGTTACTTTGGACAGTCAAGATCCAAGCACTGGTAAAAAGAAACGTTTAAAGAATGTGTTAGACTTTGCATGTGGATCAGGTTCTCTCTTGATAAATGTTAAGAAACAACTGGGTTCTAATAATATAGGACAAATCTTTGGGCAGGAAAAAAATATCACCACATATAATCTTGCTCGTATGAATATGTTGCTTCATGGACTCAAGGATTCGGAATTTCAAATATTCCACGGCGATTCTTTAACAAATGATTGGAATTTGCTAAAAGAAATGAATCCTGCAAAGAAATTGCAATGTGATGCTGTGGTGGCAAATCCCCCCTTCAGTTTGAGATGGGAACCTAAAGATTCTATGAAAGAGG
>JAFUKI010000121.1 GCA_017467815.1 Clostridia bacterium | reverse complement strand
GCACGTGCAGGCGCACAGAACATCGTTCCCAACTCCACCGGCGCTGCTAAGGCTATCGGTCTGGTTATTCCCGAACTGAACGGCAAGCTGATCGGTTCCGCACAGAGAGTTCCCACCTGCACCGGTTCCACCACCATCCTGGTAGCTGTTGTTAAGGGTAAGGACATCACCAAGGAAGGTATCAACGCTGCTATGAAGGCTGCTGCTTCCGAATCCTTCGGTTACAACACCGACGAAATCGTATCCTCCGACGTTATCGGTATGCGTTACGGTTCTCTGTTCGATGCTACCCAGACCATGGTAACCAAGATCGACGAAGAAACCTATCAGGTACAGGTTGTTTCCTGGTACGACAACGAAAACTCCTACACCAGCCAGATGGTTCGTACCATCAAGTACTTCGCAGAACTCAACTAATTCTGCAAAAAAAGCGAATATAAGTGCTGAAAACGGCCGGATTGTCCTTCACGGGATGATCCGGCTGTACTTTTTTCCCGTTCCGGTTTTTCTAAGCATTACAAAATTCATTCCAAAAATGTCAAAAATATCTTGCAAAGCATATAAGAATCATGTATAATATACAAAAATAGAAATAAGCATTCCCACACGCGGAGTGTGATATAAAGGAGAAGTTCTATGAAAGTACTGGAGTACAGAATAGCTGAGCCCATGTGGCCGATGGATGCGGAACTCGGTAATCATCGTATTATCGCAGAAGCACCTGCCGGTAAATACGTCAGAGTGAAAATGCCCTGGCGCCGCCGTGATATGCATCCGGAATGTATCGGCATGCGCATTCGCTATACCCCGGAAGGCAAAGAAGCGGAAAAGAATGTTGCCTCCGATGAAGTAACCAATATTCTGATCGAAAAAGCCGAACGTGAAGAAGGTATCGTTGTATTCGAAGCACCTGTTGCCGGCAAATACGAGATTTACTACTATCCGGGCAAGATCGGCGGCTGGGTATATTCTCCCGATGCAGTGTATGAAAAGGCGGAAGACATGAAGGCGGACGAAGCATGGCTTGCCGACATGACGGAAGACCAGATCAAAGAGGGAAGTGTGCTGTATTACGAAGCCCGCACCGAACACGATTCCTATTTCCCCATGGAAGTCCCCATGACCGCTGCCGAAACAGCCGAATTCCTGGCAGGGGATGCGCCGTTCCATGTAGTTATGGAATCCCGTCTCAGACCGATCCGTATGATGTATGAAATGCCTTATATCTGGACCGAGCGTACAGCTGATGAAAGACTGCGCCTGTGTGATACCGTTCACTGCAACGAGCATTATGTATTCCAGACAGCTGTTTACGCCGGGGAAGATCTGCAGGATATCCGCGTGGATTTCTACGATGCAGCAGGCAATAAACTGACGGTTGACAAATGCGTATGCTTCAACCTCTACGGTAAAAACGCAGAAGGTATTCCTTTCGATATCCACAGAGATATCAAAGCCGGAGCCATTCTTCCCCTGTGGTGCGGTGTACCCATGGAAGCATGGAACGACCTTGCCGATAATATCCTGAAGATCACAGCAGTGGTTTCCGCCGCCAACGTGGATTATACTGTAAAAACCGAGATCACCCTGCATGTGGAAAACACCACCCTGCCGAGAAACGGTGACAATGATCTGTGGCGCCTTGCCCGTTTGTTCTGGCTGAACTCTGACCTGGGCGTAAGCGAAGATGTTCTCAAGCCGTATCAGCCCATTGAAAACGGCGATGACAACAGCATGGGTCTGTTGGGTAAAAAAATCTATATCAACAAACTCGGTCTCCCCGAACAGATTGTCAGCTATTATAACGACGAATGCCTGATCACCGAAACCGCCAGAAATGTGATGAAGGGCGGCTTCAATCTGGAGATCACCAAAACCGGTGATGTTGTAAATGAAAATAAAGAATCTGCCCCTGTACGCACCATCAAGGGTACCAATACCACCGTTATCAACGCCTCCGCCACCAAGAACGACATCCGTATCAGCAGCGATATCAAATATGAAGCCGACGGCCATGTGGATTGTAAGATCTATCTGGAAGCCGAAGAAGACGGCGAATACGACTTCAATCTGCAGATGTTTATGGATGCAAAAATGGCAGAGTATATGATGGGTATGTGTTACGAAGGCGGCACGGTTCCCGCATGGTGGGAATACGACTGGAAGAATCCCGTTATGGTCGGGGAACTCGTGTGGCTTGGCAGTGTGCGCGGCGGTATCCAGCTCAAACTGATGCCGGAAGAAGAAAGCTGGAACTATTTCGGATGCACACATTATCCCGCACCGTTCTGGAGCAATAATGGCAAGGGCAAACTGGTCGTAAAAAGCCTGAAAGACAGCGGTCAGGTGCTTGTGGAAGGCAAGACCGGCAAGATGACCATGAAAGCCGGTCAGAAGGAAACCATGCACTTCCACCTGATTCTTACGCCTTTCCATCCCATTGATTATAAGTATCACTGGACAGAACGTGTTGGTACCGGCGGCAAAGGCGGCATTTCCACCCAGGACTGGGCAGTGGAGCGCGGTGCAACCATGGTATACCTGCACCACGGTCTTAAGCACAATATGAACATCAACTATCCCTTCCTCGATTCTGCTGCACTGAAGGAACAGGTGGACGAAGCCCACAAGCGTGGTTTGCTGTATAAGATTTACTACACCGTCCGTGAACTTTCCAACTTCACACCGGAAATCTGGGCACTTCGTGCAATGGGTGACGAAATCCTGAATCTGGATACAACAACAGCAGTAGTAGCTGACTTCTTTGTGCCGGAAGAAGAAAAAGTGATCCGTGACGGTATGTGCTTCAATCCCACATGGTGGAGAGGCGGCCTGTGGCTTGTAGAACATATGCATGAATGCTACGTGGGTCAGTGGCACCAGCCCTTGGCAGACGGTAATATGGACTGTGCTGTACTGATGCAGGGCAACTCCAGATGGCACAACTTCTATGTGGAAGGCATGAAGTGGTTGATCGAAGAAGTGGGTGTAGACGGTTTGTACCTTGACGGTATCGGTTATGATCGCCGGATCATGAAGCGTATCCGCCGCGTAATGGAAGACAGCGGAAAGAGATGCGATATCGACATCCATAACGGCAACGAGCATCAGGTTCTTTCCTACGGCTATGTAGCGTCCGCTAACCGTTATCTGGAACATTACGCATATGCAGACTCTCTGTGGCTGGGCGAAGGTTACGCATACGAAGATGTTTCCTACAATTATCAGCTTTTGGAGACCTCCGGCATTGTATTCGGTGTCATGAGTGAAATGCTGCAGGGCGGCGGCAATCCCTACAGGGGCATGGTATTCGGCGAGACCGCACGTCTGGGCAACAGCTGGCCGGTCGTATACGAGATCCTGAAACTGCAGAGAGAATTCGACATGACGGACACCAGAATGCTCGGTTTCTGGAACCCCGAATGCCCGGTAACCGTGGAAAACGATATGGTAAGGGCAACCGCATTTGTGAAGGAAGACGGCAGCACAATGATCGCCGCTGCTTCCTGGTATCCGAATAAGAGAGGCTTCCTCATGCACGTGAATAAGGAACAGCTGGGCATCGAAGGAGATTACGAATACTATGCACCTGCTATCGAAGGATTCCAGGAGGAAAAAGTATTCGCATCCGGAGATCTGATCCCCTTTGAAAAGAACAAGGGCTGGATTTTCCTCCTGAGACGCAAGTAAAAATAAATCATGGCTGTACTGTCACAAAAAACGACGGTACAGCCGCTGTTTTCCGGAAAAAAGAGAAGAAAATCGATAAATTTGACATTTTTGCTATTGAATCATATTGACATAAAGGAAATTTTATGATATTATACTTATATTGATACGTGTAACGATTTGAGTATCGGTATCATAAATATTTCACCAAACGGAGAGTGCTTTATGGAAACAAAACAGAATTACAAGTATTTTACAGCTCCGCCGATCAATATCCCGCTGATCATTGGTCTGGCAATTTTAGTAATCGGTATCGTATTGGTTAGTATGTTCGCATCTACCCGTATTCCCGGTATTATTACGATTATTGTCGGTTTTGTTGTAGTAATCGTTGCTTCCGGCGGTAAGTCCAACGATACTGACATTGACTACCAGGTCGCTGAACGTATCAAGGATCTGCAGGAACGTTCCGAAAAGAAGTTTGAAGTATACGAAAAGAGCTTTTTGAAGATGCTGAAGCCCATGAACCTGAGAGGTTATGACTTTGAAGCAACCGAAAAACCCCTTCTGTATACCCGCGGAAGAGATGGTAAGCACAGAACCAACTATTTTATGGGCTGTAACCTGATCTTCACCAGTGAAAAAATCTACATTTTCGGCAGACGATTCTCCCTGACCGACGACCTGATCGACTCCGATATTCCCGTTTCCTATTTCTACAACGAACTGGTTGATGCCCAGCTGGAAGAAAAGGTATTCAAGACAACCCATAACAACCGCGATGTAGAAGTTCCTTTCTACGTATTCAAGATTATGAAGAAAGATGGTACTGAAGCGCTGCGTATGTGCGTTGACTACGGTGCAGATACCGACAAGGCTGTTGAAGATATCACCAGAGCCATCCAGGTAAGACAGGTTGAACTGGATAAGAGAGCCCAGGAAGCCGCTGAACGCCGTGCTGCATTCCGTGAAAAGATCGAAGCAGAAAAAGCTGCTGATGCCGCAGCTGCTGCAAACGGAGAACTGGCAGAATAAAATGCATACATATAAAGGATGCTGTTTTGCGACCGCATCCTTTTTTGCGTATGGGAAAACGGAAAATTCTATTGACCTGTATGGTTTTTGGGTGTATAATATATACATAATAATAGTACACTGTCCCAGTGTCGGCTTTTTGAAGAAGAACTTGAAAAAAATCCAATAAGAGGAAAGAATGGTAACAATCACAGGCGTACTGCCGCGTTCAAGAGCAGCAAAAAACGGAATATTACCGGGCGATATATTACTGGAGATCAATGGTTTTCCTATCCGCGATGTGCTGGATTACCGTTTCCGCCTTACCGAAAAAAGCGTAACCCTGAAACTGCACAGGGCAGAGCAGCTGTTGGAAGTAACGATCCGGAAAGGGGAATACGATGACATCGGTCTGGAGTTCCAGACACCGCTGATGGACAAAAAACACCGCTGCGAAAACGGCTGCATTTTCTGTTTCATAGATCAGAACCCCAAAGGGATGCGTGATTCCATATATTTCAAGGACGATGATTCCCGTCTTTCTTTTTTGCATGGGAACTACATAACCCTGACCAATCTCCATGACGAAGACATAGACCGGATTCTGGAAATGCACATTTCCCCCATCAATGTTTCCGTGCACACCACAAACCCGGAACTGCGCGTTAAGATGATGAAAAACAAACGTGCCGGAGATGTGCTGTCCTATCTGAAAAGACTGGCAGATGCCGGAACCAAACTCCGTGGTCAGATCGTGCTGTGCAAGGGGATCAACGACGGCGCCGAACTGGACCGTTCACTGAACGACCTGTGTGCATACTATCCTGCACTGGACAGCGTTTCCATCGTACCCGCAGGTCTTACGAAATATCGGGATGACCTCTATCCACTGGAAGCCTTCACACCGGAAGAATGCCGCAAAGTTATTGAACAGATCGGTGCTTTCGGCGATGCCTGCATGGAAAAACACGGTGAGCGCATATTTTACGCCGCCGACGAATTCTATGTGAAAGCCGGACTTCCTCTCCCGGACGGAGAATACTACGGCGAATACAGCCAGATCGAGAATGGCGTGGGTATGCTGACATCCTTTCAAGAGGAATTTCATTCCATGCTGCGAATGCTGGACGAAGACGAGAAACCGCAGTGCCGTGAAGTGTCCGTTGCAACCGGAGAAGCGGCGTACAGCATGATTTCCGGACTTGCCAAAGAGCTGGAGAGGGAATGCCCCGGCTTTACCTGCCACGTACACAGCATCAAAAATAACTTCTTCGGCGGTCATGTTACCGTGACCGGACTTCTGACCGGCCAGGACATAGCGGAACAGTTATCCGCCCCGGAAAAGAAACTGGGAGAAATCCTTTGCCTGTCCAGAACCACTCTGCGCAGTGAAGGGGATTTGTTCCTGTGCGGTATGTCCCCGAAGGAACTGGAAGAAAAATTAGGCGTGCCGATTGTATTCACCGATACGGACGGCGCGGGATTCCTCTGCACACTCCTGGGAATCGAATGACAAAGAATACAGACAGAGACAAAGAAAGGCTGTGCCTCAGCGTACAGAATAGGTGAATTATGGGAAAACCGGTGATTGCCATAGTTGGCAGACCCAACGTTGGTAAAAGTACACTGTTCAACAAACTGATCGGCGAAAGACGCGCCATCGTAGAGGATACCCCCGGCGTAACAAGAGACCGTATTTACGGCGAAACCGAATGGCGCGGCAAGACCATGATCGTCATTGACACCGGCGGTATTGAACCGAAAACAGACGACATTATTCTGAAAAAAATGCGTGAGCAGGCACAGATCGCCATTGATACAGCGGACGTAATCCTGTTCATGTGCGACATCCGCACCGGTCTTCTGGCAGACGATATGGACATTGCGGTAATGCTGAAGAAAAGCGGCAAACCGGTAGTGCCCTGTATTAATAAAGCGGATAAAATCGGTGATGTGGCACCCGAATTTTACGAATTCTATGAACTGGGTTTCAATATCGACCCCATCGCACTCTCCTCACTCCACGGAAGCGGAAGCGGTGATGTTCTGGATGCTGTACTGGAAGCACTGCCCGATTTCGAGACCGAAGACGGAGAAAACGATGTGATCAACGTAGCGGTAATCGGTAAGCCGAATGCGGGGAAGTCCTCCCTGGTCAACCGTATTCTCGGTATGGAGCGTCTGATCGTTTCCGATATCGCCGGTACAACCAGAGACGCCATCGACTCCTATTTCGAAAACGAATACGGCAAATATAACTTTATTGACACCGCCGGTATCCGCAGACAGAGCAAAGTGGATGAACGTGTGGAAAAATACAGCGTTCTCCGGGCGAAAATGGCGATAGAGCGTTCCGATGTGTGCCTGATTATGGTAGATGCCAAGGAAGGCGTTACGGAACAGGACGAAAAGATTGCCGGACTTGCCCACGAAGCAGGGAAGGCGTCCATCATCTGCATCAACAAATGGGATGATATCGAGAAGGACAACAATACCACAAATTCCTTTACCAAGAAAGTATACGAAGCCCTGTCCTATATGACATACGCACCGATCATGTTCATCTCCGCCAAAACCGGACAGCGTGTGGAGAAGCTGTTTGAACAGATCAATTATGTCCATAACCAGACCAATATGCGTGCCGCCACCGGTATGCTCAACGACGTACTGGCAGATGCTGTGGCTCGTGTACAACCTCCGTCCGACAAGGGTCGCCGTCTGAAGATCTACTATATGACCCAGGCAAGCGTTGCACCGCCCACGTTCATTATGTTCTGCAACAACGCGGAACTGTTCCATTTTTCCTATCAGCGGTATATTGAGAACTGCCTGCGCACCACCTTCGGCTTCCGCGGAACACCGATCCGGCTGGTCGTGCGTCAGAAGGGCGAAAGTGCCGATGCGTGAGTCCATCCGTAAACTTTACATGACGAGTAGGAGAGTGTGTCCATGTTGAAAAAAATTATGTATGACGGTATTTTCGGTTATTTCCTGACCAATGTGGAAAATAATGAGGGAATGTTCATCCTTCTGTTTGCCCTCGGTATCATTACCAGCATTGTTTTTCCGTACCTGCTTGGCAGTGTAAACTGCGGCATTGTGATCTCCAAAGCCTTATATCACGACGATATACGCGAACATGGCAGCGG
This sequence comes from Clostridia bacterium, assembly GCA_017467815.1. GTDB lineage: Bacteria > Bacillota > Clostridia > Oscillospirales > CAG-272 > UMGS1696. The sequence continues at coordinate 15,162 of JAFUKI010000121.1, read as the reverse complement.
AAACGCCGGTTCCACCAATATGCTCCGTACCTACGGGAAAAAAGTGGCAGCCATGACATTTGTCGGTGACTTTGCCAAAGGGATTCTGGGTGTGCTGATCGGCAGAATCATGTTCGGTGTTATGTTCGGTGCTTATATCGGCGGTATGTTCTGCGTGCTTGGCCATATCTTCCCCTGTTACTATAAGTTCAAAGGCGGCAAGGGCGTAGCCACCACCGCAGGCATGATCCTGATGACCAACTGGAAAGTATTTCTGGTAGTACTGGCGATCTTCATTCTGCTGGTATACATGACAAAGTACATTTCATTCGGCTCCGTAATGAGCTACCTTCTGTACCCCCTTCTGCTCAGCAAAATGCGTCTTCCCACCGATCCCAGTCTGGGTGTTATAATTGCCGTGATCATTACGTGCATCGGTGTATTTATGCACAGAGGCAATATCAAGCGTATTTTCGAGGGAACGGAAAATAAGCTGTCCTTCCATGTAAAAGACAAGAAACCCCATGAAGAAGAATCGGAAAGAGGCGACAGCGATGGAAATGCATAATCCGCTGCAGCAGAAAACCGAATCTTTTTCTGAACTGACGGAAAAAAGCGCATCTGCCGGTACTCTGAAAGGTCTTGTCCTGTATCAGCCCGAGGAGAAGAACCTCCTGAAAGCCAAAGGAACACTGCGTACCGGAAAAGACGGCGTGTACCTGCAGCTGGAAAGATTCTGGACAGAAGGGCGTGTCACCCACGAAAACATCCCCGTTTCCAAAATCGCAGAAACACTGCCAGCTTACCTGGGCATACAATTCCGTAAAGCTGATCTGAACGATCTGTCCGGAAGTGCCTCTCTGATGATCTCTTCCAAAGGGAAAGCAACGCTTCTGACGAGAGGGAAGATCAGCGAAATCACCGGAGAAGCCAAAACGGTGAATCTGCATGGAAACGACCGCAGGAAGAAACACCTGCTGGACGGCACGGAACCTTTTCTGCAGGCTCTGGAAATTGCCGATAAAAACGGACGTATCCACGACAAAAGACAAGCCAAATTCAGGCAGATCTGCCGATTTACGGAATATATCAGAGACGCAGTACCGGAACTGCCTGGTGAAGGTGTTCTCCATGTAGCGGACCTGTGCTGCGGAAAAAGCTACCTGAGCTTTGCCGTGTACCATTATCTGACTGCGGTCTGCGGCAGAGAAGTAAACATGGTCTGCGTAGATCTGAAAGAAAGCGTTATAGAAGAATGCGCCGCCATTGCCCGGCAGATCGGATATGACGGAATGCATTTCATCTGCGGCAATATTTTTGAATATAAACCGGAAACACCTCCGGCTATGGTCATCTCCCTCCACGCCTGTGATACAGCTACAGATGCCGTATTGGAAGTTGCCATGCGGGAAAAAGCAAAGGTTATTCTCTCCACCCCCTGCTGCCACCACGAAATGAACAAACGCCTGAAATGCGCAGCGGTGGATTTTATCGGAGAAAGACCCATGCTGCGTCAGAAATTCTGTGATGCGGCAACGGACGCACTGCGTCTATTGCGGCTGGATGCTATGGGGTATAAAACCGATGCCACAGAACTGATCGACCCTGAAGAGACCCCCAAGAACATATTGCTCCGCGGATACCTGAAACCGCATTTTTCCAGAACCGGCAAAGAAGCTGCGGAAAAATGGGAACGGTACAGAAGCACATACCTGTTTTTATACGGCGAAGAACCCCCGGCTCTTCCCGAAGCGTAAAAAACATAATCATACATACAGAAAGGTAAACAATCATGGAATTACAGAATGCGATTACAGCAATCGGCAGATGTGACATTTCTGCTGAAGAACGTCTGGATGCACTTCGGGAAATCGCCGCCCACCTGGACGAAATCGAACGTACCGAACCGGGTATTTTTGTAAACAACCACATCCACACCTGCTATTCTTTCTCTCCCTATACCCCCACCTCCGCGATTTTCTACGCATGGAAAGCAGGTCTGCGTACCGCCGGTATTATGGACCACGACAGCGTAGGGGGATTAAAGGAGTTCATCGAAGCCGGAAAGATCATGAACATGCCCATCACCTGCGGATTTGAATGCCGCGTAAACGTAAAGGGCACTACACTGGAAGGCAAGCGGCTGAACAATCCCGACCAGAAATCCTGCGCATATCTGGCAATGCACGGCATTCCCCATCAGAACATTGACAAAATCGAAGAAAAACTGGCTGACGTACGTGCCAAGCGCAACGAAAGAAACCGCAAAATGTGCGTACGTATCACCGAAATCACAAAGGCAAACGATATCGTTCTGGACTTTGATAAAGATGTATATCCCATCTCCATGGCACATGAAGGCGGAAGCGTTACGGAACGTCATATCCTGTACGCGCTGACCAAGAAGATCACCGTCCGTTATCCCGACAGAAACGATGCCTGCGATTTTATTGAAAAGCTGACCGGCAAGAGCCTCGGCGAAAAGACCAGAGACAAGCTCCTGACCGCACCTGACAATTTCTATGAATACGATATTCTCGGTGTGCTCAAGGGACATATGGTAGAAAAATTCTACATCGAAGCGGAAGAAGAATGCATGAACATCCGGGAATTCACCGCTCTTGCCAAGGAAGTAGGTGCGATTTCCGCCTATGCGTACCTGGGTGACGTCGGAGAAAGCCCCACAGGCGACAAGAAGGCACAGAAGTTTGAAGACGACTATCTGCCCGAACTGTTTGATGCACTGGTAGACTGCGGCTTTACCGCGGTAACTTATATGCCTTCCAGAAACACAAAGGAACAGCTGGCAAGACTGATGAATTTCTGCCATGAAAAAGATCTGTTTGAGATCAGCGGCGAAGACATCAACTCTCCCAGACAGTCCTTCATCTGCGAAGCACTGGCAGATCCTGCCTACGCCCATCTCCGTGTAGCCACCTATGCTCTGATCGGCCATGAAATCGCCGCAACAGGCAAGGAAAGCGACTCTATGTTCTCTGATTCCGTAAAGGCAGAAATGCCCGATCTGGCGGCACGTACTGCCCACTACGCCAAAATCGGCGGACTGGAAGCCTGAACATTGCATTAACAAAATCTGAAAGGAAGTATACATAAATGAGTCTCGATATTCTCGTAAAGTTTTCCAATCAATACGGTACAACCCCCGGATTCGTTCTGGCAGGCGGCGGCAACACTTCTTATAAAGATGCAGATGTCCTGTACGTAAAAGGAAGCGGAACCTCTCTTGCCACCATCACCGCTGAAGGCTTTGTAAAAATGAACCGTGCCGCACTGGCAGCCATCTGGGAAAAGAGCTACTCCGCCGACGAAAAGGAAAGAGAAGCAGAAGTTCTGAAGGATCTGATGTGTGCAAAGTGTCCCGGCGAAGACGGCAAGCGTCCTTCCGTGGAAACCATGCTCCATGACCTGTTCCCCCAGAAATACGTACTTCACGTACATCCCACCAAAGTAAATGCCGTTACCTGTTCCGCAGGCGCAAAGGTTGCCGCACTGGCTCTGGTTCCCGGTGCAGTATGGGTGGATGAATGCGAACCCGGCTATATCCTGGCGGCAAACTGCCGAACACAGCTGATGGAATACAAAAAGGAATCCGGCAAGGATGCAGAAGTTGTATTCCTGGAAAACCACGGTATTTTCTTTGCCGCAGATGACGAAGCCGGCCTTGATGCCCTCGTAAATGCCGTTATGAACGCTATTGAAGCTAAACTGGCAGTACAGCCCGACTTCACACCTGTAGAAGCCGACAAAGCCGCAGCGGCAAAGATCGCGCCCGTTCTGCGTATGTGCTACGATGCAGAAGGCAAAGCAGCCGTAGTGTTTACCGCCAATAAGCAGGTTATGGAATTTGCCGCATCCGCAGAAGCATTTTCTGTTCTGACTGAACCCCTGTCCCCCGACCATATCGTATACTGCAAGGCTGAACCTCTCTATATCGAAGATACCGCACCGGAAGCCATTCAGACAGCGTTCAATGCTTTTAAGGCAAGACGCGGTTTCGCACCCAAGATCGTATTCACCAAGGGAATCGGTATGTTCGCAGTAGGTGCCAATCTGAAGGAAGCAAAAACTGCTGCCGCTGTCTGGGAAGATGCAATGGCAATCGCAGTAATGGCACAGAATTTCGGCGGTGTAAAGCACATGAAACCCGCACTGGCTGATTTCATCGTGAACTGGGAAGTAGAAAGCTACCGTGCAAAAGTAAGCCTGGCATCCGCAGGCGGTAAGGCACTGGAAGGCAAAATTGCTGTAGTAACCGGTTCCGCCCAGGGATTCGGCGCAGGTATTGCACGCTATCTGGCAAAGGAAGGCGCAAATGTAGTAATCGCTGACATGAACGCTGCCGGCGCAGCAGCAACTGCCGAAGAAATTGCCGCAGAATACGGTGTAGGCACGATCAGCGTTACCGCAAATGTATCCGATGAAGCAAGCGTGGAAAACATGATCAACGAAACCGTTCTGAACTTCGGCGGTCTGGATATTTCTGTAAACAATGCCGGTATCGTCCGCGCAGGTTCTCTGGAAGAAATGACCAAGGCAAACTTCGAACTGGTTGCCACTGTCAACTATACAGCATACTTCCTGTGTGCCAAGTATTCTTCCGCAGTGATGAAGCTGCAGCGCAAGGCAGCCCCGGACTATATGATGGATATCATCGAAATCAACTCCAAGTCCGGTCTGTCCGGTTCCAATAAGAACTTTGCCTATGCCGGTTCCAAGTTCGGCGGTATCGGTCTGACCCAGTCCTTCGCCATGGAACTTGCACCCTACGGCATCAAAGTAAATGCTGTCTGCCCCGGCAACTTCCTGAACGGTCCTCTGTGGTCCGATCCGGAAAAGGGTCTGTTCGTACAGTATCTGAACGCCGGTAAGGTACCCGGTGCGAAGACCGTAGAAGACGTTAAGAAGTTCTACGAATCCAAGGTTCCCCTGGGACGCGGCTGTGAGATCGAAGACGTAGCCAAAGCCGTTCTGTACATCATTTCCCAGAAATACGAGACCGGTCAGGCAGTTCCCGTAACCGGCGGTCAGGAAATGCTGAAGTAATTTTCATAAGATAACCAAAAAACCGTTTCCCATCCAACTGAACGAATGGGGAACGGTTTCTTTGTGTGTTGAGTTATTATTGAAAATTACAGATTCTTATCCGCCAGCATAGCGAACAGGAGACAAAGCAGTTTGTCAAGGGAAGAAATAGTCATCATTTCATCCGGAGAATGCAGATTACGGATGTCCGGACCGATGGAAATGATGTCCATATCGGGAATCTTCTTCATGAACAGCCCGCATTCCAGACCGGCATGAATACCGGCAATCTTCGGTTTCGTGCCAAACAATTCCATCCATTTCTTCTTATACAAATCCTGCATAACGGAAGAATCGCGGAAAGCCCATCCCGGATAACGGTTGTGAAGAGCAAGATCGGCACCGGAGAGGGAAGCGCAGTATCGCAGCAGACTCTCCATTTCGTCCACTCCTTCCTCATTCAGGGAACGTACAAACACATTTACAGTCAGCTTATCCTCATAGGTGGTAATAATGCCAACATTCGCAGAAGTTTCCACAAGACCGGGAATATGCAGACTCATAGCCTGTACACCGGCAGGAATCAGATGCACAAGTGCCAATACAACATCGGAGTCTTTCTCAGTCATAGGAGCGAAATCCGTATCCGCAGCGGAAAGGGAAACAAACAGTTCTTTATCTTCTTCCACAAGACTCTTATGCAGTACAGAAACAACAGCATCAACTTCCTTCTGCAATACCTCACTGGAAACAGAAGCAGCGAACAGAGCCGTACATTCTCTGGAAATGGCATTTTCTTTGTTGCCGCCGTCCAGACTGATCAGCCGAATACCGCATTTATCCCGCAGAATACCACAGATTTTCGATGCAGTAAGCGTAGCCATTTTTCTGTTTCTGTGGATGTCTTCACCGGAATGACCGCCGGCAAGACCGGAAACAGACAGCTTCCATACCGTTTCTCCATCCGTCAGTTTTTCTCGTTTTACGGGAAGCGTAAGAACAGAACGTACACCGCCGGCACAGGCAACGGTAGCTTCCCCTTCACCTGCGGAGTCCAGATTGATCATCTGTCTGCCGATAATGCAGGAAGTATCCAGATTTTCCATCCCGGACATCCCGGTTTCTTCATCGGAAGTAAAAATACATTCCAGCATAGGTGCCTGCAGATCTTCCTTTTCCAGTAACGCCATCATGATAGCCACAGCAATACCGTTGTCAGCGCCCAGGGTAGTACCGTCTGCATGAATAATATCACCGTCTTCAATAACACGGATGGGATCTTTCAGAAAATCATGAACCGTACCACTGTTGGCTTCACATACCATGTCCATGTGTCCCTGGAGAACAAGGGCAGGTACATCCTCGTAACCGGGTGCAGCAGGACGGCGAACGATTACATTATGCCAGTCATCTCTTGATGTAAAATAACCGAACCGTTTACCGAAAGCTTCCACATAATCCGCAATCGCCTTCTCGTTTCCGGAACCTCTGGGAATTGCGGAAATTTCCTTGAAAATATCCAGTACACGGCGGGTGTCCGGACAAGCGTATACACAAGCGCAGTTTTCCATATATACCTCTCAGATTTATGTTTGTTGAATTGTTCACAGCTGAAAATACAGATCTTCATACCTATATTATGGTACACTACATATATTAAGAAAATTTAACAACAATGTGAACAAATGAACCAGCGACGAAAGTTTACGTAATATGCGAAAAAAATGCCGGGAAAATCACATAATTTCAAAAATATTCCGTAAATCTTTGTTCAGATATATTTCCACCGAGCGAATTTTGTGTTATAATGTATATATCAGTGCACATTCCGCGCAGAAAACAAAACGGATAAAGAGGAGTATGAAATGGCAGATATCAAAAAAGGAATTCTCGCTGTTCTGAAAGAACTTCTGCTGAAACAGAAAACACGGAAATTTCATTCCGCTGTGATTCTGGCAGCTGGGAACGGCGTGCGCTTCGGCGATGAAAACGGGAAGCATTTTGTGCTTGTGAATGATGTTCCCGTAGTGGTACGCAGTGTACGTGCGTTTGAAGAATCCCCGTTGATTGATGAGATCATTGTTGTCACCAGAGAGGAAGATATCGGCGCCTGCGAACAGCTTTTCAGAGAAGCAAAATTCACCAAGGTGAAATCCGTTATTGCCGGCGGAGCAGACAGACAGGCTTCTGCCAAGAACGGCTTTGATGCCATCAATCCCCACGCTGACTTTGTATCCATCCATGACGCCGCCCGCTGCCTGATCACGCCGTCCGTTATTGCAGATGTTGCCAATGAAGCGTATAAACACGGAGCCGCTGTTGCTGCGGAAAAAGCAGTGGATACAGTAAAACGTGCCGATGACAAAGGCTTTATCACCGAAACGATGGACCGTGACTATGTCTGGCTCGCCAAAACACCGCAGACCTTTATGGCAGATATGTACCGTGCAGCCGTTTATACCGCTGAGAAAGACGGTATCCGTGCAACAGATGACTGTGCACTCGCAGAACGCCTCGGCTTCAAAATCAAACTGGTGGACTGCGGATGGGAGAATATCAAGATCACCTATCCGGACGACCGCGCCCGCGCTGAACATATCCTGAAACAGCGTGAAGATAAGGAGGAAGTCTGATGCGTATCGGACATGGATACGATGCCCACAGATTCTGTACCGGCAAGGAAATGCGTCTGGGCGGTATCACGATCCCCTGTGAATGGGGATTTGAAGCCCATTCCGACGGGGATGTGCTGATCCATGCATTGGCGGATGCACTGCTTGGTGCGGCAGGTGAGAGGGATATCGGCAATCTATTCCCGGATAACGATCCCGCCTATAAAGGCATCGACAGCCGTATTCTGCTGTGCAAAGTATGCGATATCCTTCGGAATAAGGGAATGACGGTAGAGTATGCCGATATTACCATCATCGCACAGAAGCCGAAACTTGCGGCATATATCGAACCGATGCGCAGGGAACTCGCACTGCAGATGCAGATTCCCGAAGATCGGATCAACGTAAAGGCAACAACGGAAGAAAAAATGGGCTTTACAGGACGACTCGAAGGACTGCGTGTGCATGCCATCTGCCTGCTGAACGAAGGATAAAAAATCGGCTTTGCAGAAAATAGTCCTCTGCAAAGCCGGAATCTATAATAACGCAGAAAGAATTCAGCCGGAAGCTCCGATCGATCTCTCTGCGGAGAACAGTTTGAAGGGCAGAAAGCTGCCCACTACAGAATATGCCGGATCTGCCGGTTTGTGTTTCTGCGGTGAGCCGGCAGAAATCGAAAAGACGGATTCTATCCGGAAAATTTCCTGTTCCGGATAGAGATAACCGCCGAACTGGAAAAATCCGGAATATAAATTTTTTTGAAGGAGATACTACATATGGGAAGAGAAATGAAAACAGCCCCTTCCATACTGGCGTGTGATTTTCTGCACCTGCAGGATGAAATGATCCGTGCTGAACACGCAGGAGCCGACTGGCTTCACTGTGATGTAATGGACGGCGTATACGTCCCCAATATCAGCTTCGGATTCGATATAATCAGTAAAATCCACAGCGTAACCAATCTGCCGCTGGATGTACACATGATGACATCCGTTCCGGAAAAATACCTGCAGGTTCTGAAAGATGCCGGTGCGTTTTCCGTGACACTGCACAACGACGTTATGGAGACCGGCAAACTGATCAAAACCCTGGAGGAAATCAAATCCCTGGGTATGAAAGCCGCGGTTTCCCTCAAACCCAAAGTATCTGCCGAAGAAGTTGAAGCCCTGATCCCTCTGTGCAGCATGGTTCTCGTCATGACCGTGGAACCCGGATTCGGCGGTCAGAAGTTTATGGAAGATATGCTGCCGAAAATCAGCGCAATCCGGAATATGGCGGAGAAAACGAATCCGACTCTGGATATCCAGGTGGATGGCGGCATCGGAACCGGAACCATCGGTGCCTGTGCCCGTGCCGGCGCAAACGTATTTGTTGTCGGTACCGCATCCTTCCGTGCCCCTGACATGAAAGCGGCACTTTCCGAAATGAAATCCATCGCAGAACAGGCAGTTCTGTAACAATATATTGTGAAGTTTTTTCCATTTTTTCACCAAAAAAGTGCGCAGTGGGTGAAAATGCTTAGAAAAAGGCAAAAAATATACTAAAATATAGAAGAAGTAACAAGCAGAAAAATGAAAATTCCGCTACAAAAAAGTGGTTTTGTATGGTATAATATTATTGACAAAATGTGCAGTCAGCGGACAGGATTCGCTGAAGTGCCGCAAAAACCAGATTCAACATATAAAAACAATAATTATCTGAAAAAGGGGTATAGGTATGAGTGACAGTTTTTACGGTGAATTGAGTGTAATTGGAATGCCCGGTTGTGAATCCTTCGTAAAGCAGGTGGATTTCTATCTGCGCGAATGGAGAAGACATGATGACGAAAGTACCTTTATAACCATGGCAGATTGCCCCCGTTTCGGATCCGGGGAAGCAAAGGGTCTGCTCCACGAATCCATGCGCGGACATGACGTATATATTTATTCCGACTGCTTCAACTACGGTGTTACATATCGTATGTACGGCAATGAAGTTCCCATGAGTCCCGACGATCATTTCCAGGATCTGAAGCGAACCATTGCAGCAATCGGCGGTAAGGCAAGAAGAATTACCGTAATCATGCCCATGCTGTACGAAGGCAGACAGCATAAGAGAACCACCAGAGAATCCCTGGACTGCGCTATGGCTCTGCAGGAACTGGTGAATATGGGTGTGTCCAACATTATCACCTTCGACGCCCATGACCCCCGCGTATCCAACGCCATTCCGCTCACCGGTTTTGACAATGTAAGACCTACATACCAGATGCTCAAAGCACTGGTAAGAACCATTCCCGATATTTCTCTGAACCATGACGATATCATGATCATCGCACCCGACGAAGGTGCCATGTCCCGTACCATGTACTACGCTTCCGTAATGGGACTGGATCTGGGTATGTTCTACAAGCGCCGTAACTATACCGTTGTAATCGACGGTAAGAATCCCATCGAAGCCCATGAATACCTGGGCAAGGATATCCGCGGCAAGGACGTTATCGTTATCGACGACATGATTGCATCCGGCGACTCCATCATCGATGTTGCCAAGCAGCTGAAGGAAAAGGGCGCTAAGCGTATTTTCTTCTTCGTGACCTTCGGTCTGTTCACCAACGGTTTTGATGTATTCGACAAGGCATATGAAGAAGGCATCTTTACCAAGTGCTTCTGTACCAACCTGACCTACCACCGTCCCGAACTGCTGAAGAAGGAATGGTATGCGGATGTAAATATGTGCAAGTACGTAGCGCTGCTTGTAGATACCCTGAACCAGGACAAGTCCATCGGCACACTGCTGAATCCCGTGCGGAAGATTCACGGTATTCTGAACAATCAGGCGATCAAGCACGACGAAGCTGCACCTTTCAGCGAAGAATAATGATAAGGAATAAAGACGAGTATACTTCCTGTGCGTGCGTATAGAACACAGGAGAGAAGAAGGAACGATATATGCAGAATTTCAAGAAAATAACCGCCGAGAAGCTGCAGAATGCACTGAAAGAAGTGTACCAGCTGGAGAACTCCATCGAAGAACTGGTGGAAGCACTGGAATATCCCCCGGATGAAACCATGGGGGATGTAGCATTCCCGTGTTTCCGCTATGCAAAGGCTCTGCGCATGGCACCTCCCAAAATTGCCGCTTCTCTGGCAGAAGTCATGAGCGGGGAAGAATATACTTCCATTGCAGCAGCAGGCGGATATGTGAACTTTAAAATTTCTCCTGCTTATCTGGAAAAGAGCGTTTTGACTGCCGTGGAAACCCAGAAGGAAAGATACGGCAGTTCCGAAATGGGAAAAGGGAAGACCGTAGTGCTAGACTACTCCTCCCCCAATACCTCCAAACCCTTCCATATCGGCCACCTGGGTACAACCGTAATCGGGCACTGCCTGAAGCTGCTGCACCAGTTCGTTGGCTATGATTGTGTGGGTGTCAACCACCTTGGTGACTGGGGAACCCAGAACGGTAAACAGATCGTGGCTTTCCGTAAATGGGGCAATAAGGAATACGTTGAAGAAAAGGGCTGTGACGGTCTGGTGGAACTGTATGTAAAGTTCCATGAAGAAGCGGAGAAAGATCCTTCTCTCAACGACCAGGCAAGAGCAGAATTCCGCAAACTGGAAGACCATGACCCAGAAAACATCGCACTCTGGAAATGGTTCTTGGATATCAGCTTCAAGGAATACGAAGTTACCTACAAGCAGCTGGGTATTACATTTGACAGCTACAAAGGCGAGAGCTTCTATTCCGATAAGATGGACGCTCAGATCCAGATCATGCGTGAAAAGGGTCTGCTGAAGCTGGACGATGGCGCATCCATTGTAGATCTTTCCGAATACAATATGCCCCCCTGCCTGATCCTGAAAAAGGACGGTTCCTCCCTGTATCCTTCCCGTGACATCGCAGCTGCGGTTTACAGAAAGAATACCTACGATTTTGAAAAGTGCATATACGTAACCTCCTCCGCGCAGAGTCTGCATTTTGCGCAGTGGTTCAAGGTACTGGAGCTGATGGGCTACGACTGGTCCGATAAGCTGGTACACGTACCCTACGGTACCGTAAGCATCGGCGGCGAAAAGCTGGCAACCCGTACCGGTAATGTGGTATTGCTGAAGGAACTGTTCCGTCAGGCAATCGAAAAGGTTACCGAAATCATGAATGAAAAGAACCCCGACCTGCCCAATAAGGAAGCCACCGCGGAAGCTGTGGGTGTCGGTGCGATTGTATTCAACTACCTGTACAACAGCCGCATCAAGGATATAAACTTCACCATTGAATCCGCCCTGAGTTTCGACGGCAGCACCGGTCCCTATGCACAGTATACCTACGCAAGAACCTGCAGTATCTTAGAAAAAGCAGGACAGACTCCGACAGTATCCGGTACCGGCATCACCGCCGAGGAAGAAGCTGCGGTATTGAAAGTTCTCGCTAAATTCCCTGAACGCGTTCTGCAGGCTATAGAAGAATCGGAACCCTGCGTAATTGCAAGATATGTAATCGAACTCTGCACTGCATTCAACCGCTTCTATAAAGCTTGTCCCATTCTTTCTGCGGAAGATGCGGATGTACGTGCTTTCCGTCTGCGGATCACATCTGCCGTAAATACCGTACTGGCATCTGCGCTGCATCTGATCTGCATGAAGACCCCCGAAAAAATATAATTTATAAACGAGGTTATATAAAATGTCCGGACATAGCAAATGGAATAATATCAAGAACAAGAAAGAAAAAACCGACGCTCAGAAAGCGAAAATCTTTACCAAAATCGGTAAGGAAATCGCAATCTGCGTAAGAGACGGCGGCGGAGATCCCAGCACCAACGGCAAGCTACGTGACCTGATCGCAAAGGCAAAGGCAAATAACGTACCGAATGACAACATTGAACGTGCCATCAAAAAGGCAACCGGCGCTGATGCTGTACAGTACGAAGAAATCACCTACGAAGGCTACGGCCCTTCCGGTGTTGCCGTTATCGTAGAAGCCGCAACCGACAGCCGCAACCGTACCGCATCCGATGTGCGTCACTATTTTGACAAATACGGCGGAAACCTCGGCTCCAACGGCTGCGTAAGCTATATGTTTGAGGACAAGGGTATCATCGTCCTTCTTCGCGAAGACAATGACGGTGTTGACGAAGACCAGCTGATGGAAGACGCACTGGAAGCCGGTGCCGCAGATTTTTCCTCCGATGAAGATACTTTTGAGATCACTACCGAAGTGGAAGACCTGACAGCAGTTCGAGATGCTCTGACGGAAAAGGGCTATAAGATCGAATCTGCGGAAGAAGATAAGATCCCCAACACCTACGTAACCCTGGAAAACGAAGACGACATCAAGAACATGAATCTCCTGATCGAACATCTGGAAGAAAACGACGACGTTCAGGAAATCTACCACAACTGGGAAAACTGTGACTGATGCAAGCGAAAAGGCGTGTATACCAAACACGCTTTTTTGTATTTCCCGAAAAAAGTTGAAAAATTCATTTTGAAAATCTTGTAAGCTGAAAGAAAATATAGTATACTATATCTTAGACAAAAAGCAGGAGACTGCAGAGAAACAGGAGAGAACATGAGTTACATTTCATTTCCGGGACTGGGCATTGAACCGTTCCACATAGATAAAGCAGCATTTTCTCTGTTCGGCAGAGATATCGCCTGGTACGGACTGCTGATTACCATAGGTATGATTCTGGCAGTTCTGTATGCCAATTATATCGGCGTAAAACGGGAAAAACTGAAAAGCGACGATATCATGGATCTGGCTTTCGTCATCATTCTGTTCGGCGTACTGGGTGCAAGACTGTACTATATCCTCTTTAAACTGGAGGATTACATCGTCACCACAGGCACATTCTGGGAGAATCTGAAAGATACCCTGTACAGAATGGTTTCCATCTGGAACGGCGGACTTGCCATATACGGCGGTATTATTGCGGGATTGATCACAGCATTCCTGTTTGCCCGTAAGAGAAAGATCAAATTCATCAAATTATTCGACATGCTGGCTCCCACCGTTATGATCGGACAGATCATCGGCAGATGGGGGAATTTCATCAATATGGAAGCATACGGCAGTGAAACGAACCTCCCCTGGCGAATGGGTCTGCTCGTGAGCTACGATAAAACCGGTCCGGAAACCGGCATCTGGAATTACGAAACCTATGTCCATCCCACATTCCTGTACGAATCGCTCTGGAACCTTGTAGGCTTCATCTTACTGAACTTCCTGTACCGCAAGAAGAAATTCGACGGGCAGATGTTTGCCTCTTACCTGATCTGGTACGGATTCGGCAGAATGCTGATCGAAGGACTGCGGACGGACAGCCTCATGCTCGGTCCCATCCGCATCTCCCAGCTGGTAGGACTGGCATCCTGCATTTTGGGGATTATAATCTACATTCTCAATCGGAAAAAGCTCGGCAAACAGAGCGAAGCATACGAAAATATCTATAGTGACATTGCAAACGGGGAAGAGGAAGCTGCCGAAGAAGCAGTGCAGGCAACAGAAACCGGCGAACATACCCCGGCAGAAGAAAACAAGGAGTAAAACATGGCAAATATCATTGACGGAAAGAAAATCGCCGCAGATGTACGCGCAGATATTACAGCACGTACCGAAGCTTTCAAAAACGAAAGAGGATATGCCCCCGGACTTGCCGTAGTAATCGTCGGTGAAGACCCGGCATCCCAGGTATATGTACGGAATAAGAAAAAAGCCTGTGAAGACGTAGGCTTCTATTCCGAAGTACACGAAATGCCTGCACAGACCACCATGGAAGAACTGCTGGCAAAGATTGAAGAACTGAAAAACAATACAAAAATCCACGGAATTCTCGTCCAGCTTCCCCTGCCGAAGCACCTGGATGAAAAAGCAGTCATCGCAGCAATTCCCCCGGAAAAAGACGTAGATGCATTCCATACCATCAATACCGGCAAGATCATGCTGGGTGAATACAGCTTCCTCCCATGCACCCCCGCCGGCGTTATGAAGATGCTGGAATATGAAAACATCGATGTGTCCGGTAAAGAATGTGTCGTAGTCGGCAGAAGCAATATCGTGGGCAAACCCATGGCTATGCTGCTGCTCCATCAGAACGGCACCGTTACCATCTGCCATTCCCGCACAAAAGATCTGGCAGAAGTAACCCGCCGTGCCGATATTCTGGTAGTAGCCATCGGTAAGGCTGACTTCATCACAGGGGATATGGTGAAAGACGGTGCAGTAGTCATCGACGTCGGTATGAACCGCAGAGCAGACGGAAAACTGACCGGGGACGTAGATTTCGCAACCGTAGAACCCAAGGCATCCGCCATTACACCCGTACCCGGCGGTGTAGGACCGATGACGATCACGATGCTGCTGGAAAACACACTTACCGCGGCAAAAACGACAATTTAAAATAAAAATATGGAAAAAACCATTGACATAAGAAATAATATGTGATATAATATATCCTGCCGCATGATGTCAGGTTGAAAATAATTATGTGGAGATCCATATAATTTACCTGCTCAGCGAGTTCACATAAAGAAAGTGAGGTGCTTTT
>JAFUKI010000120.1 GCA_017467815.1 Clostridia bacterium | reverse complement strand
ATGCACCACCTCCCGCAGGGAATTTTATGGGACTTATGCCGCCCACTCGATTACAAAAATGACGGTCAGTACCTGTTCATTGGTAATCACATGAGAAGCGGCGGAAACCACGGCATCATAGGCAAGGGGAAGTTCGTCACCGCTGTCAACCGTCCAGTTCCCGGTAAAGGATTCGCTGTCACCGTAATCGGTGGTGCGGATATTCTCAATACGGAAACCGATGAGATTGGCATTCACCTTTTCATCCGCCATGTTGGTTTCGTAAGGTACAATCGTCCATCCATCAGCGGAAAGGATGGTGACATCGCTGACCACAACAGCGGCGGAGGAATTATTGATGATAACCGCATTGGTGGCGGCGGTAACTTCGCCAGTTTCTGACACCACCATCATCATAACCGCGGGAACGGTTACGGAGAAATACGACATTCCGTAGCCGCAGTAATCGCACTCGCCGTCGTTGTCGGTATCGGTGTGACTGCCGTATTCCATAATGCTGTATCCGCAGGAACATGAATTTGTTCGGCTGTGCTGTGTGGCGGAATATTCCGTCCATGTACCATCAGTCAGCGAATGACCGGCGTATTCGTAACTGTTGTATCCGCAGTCCGAGCAGGACACAGATCGGCGGTGCTGACTGCTGCTGTACTTCGACCATGAGCCGTAAGTAAAATCATGGCTTTCATAAGAGGTCGAGCCTACATAGGAATCACAGGTGGAGCAATAACTGCCGACCGTGTGCTGGGAACTGCTGTATGAGGTGTATTCCGTTGTGCTTGAGTGAGATCCATACGTGTACGAACCTTCTCCGCAGTCATCGCAGGAATAATAACGGCGGTGACGGGAAGTATTGTAATATTCCCATGCGCTGTAACTGTAACTGCCGTGGCTTGTGCCGCTGTCCATCAGTTCATCACAGTCGCGGCAGTATTCATACCAATCGCAGCCGCTCCATTCCGTATAAGTAGATCCGTGGCTTGTGCCGGAATCCATCAGCTCATCACAGTCATTACAGTATTCATACCAGTCACAGCCGTCCCAGTCGGTATAGGTAACATCATGGGGACATTCTACGATATCAGAATAGCCGCATTTGGTACAGCTTCCGCCGCTCATGGTATGATCCTCCAGATTACATCCCATGTTCTGGTCATAACCGCAAAGTGAACACCACCAGCGGATACAGTGAACATTCTCACCCCACGGCTCATATTCAAGGGTATAGGGACAGGTTTCATAGCAGTACCCGCAGTGGGCAGATTCCGCAGATACCACAGTAGGGAACATACAGACTACCGCGAGAAGAACTGTAGCCAGCCGTTTTGCAAATGTTTTCATATCGTCCTCCAGTTTAATCTACGATGGAAATGGTAAACACCACATTCGCCGCCTGCACATCGTCAGCATTGGGTGCATCCCCTGAAACCTTGGCGAAGTAGGTCAATACCTGACTGCCGTTTGCCGCGATCACAGAAAAGGCGTTCTCCGTAACGGGAAGTTTTCCTGAACCCTTGGTGGGACAGCCGTTGATTTTCAGCGCGATGGTATTGCTGCCGGAGAAGTTTTCATAATCGCCGACCTTGTACGCGCCGTCTGTCACAGAGATGGATGTAACCTGAATAGCGCTTGTTTTGGAATTGTTGCGGATTACCGCATTGTCCGCTGTGACCACCGTGCCGTTGATGACATACACGGGAAGTGATGCGGGAACGGTCACATTGACCGCACGGTATTCGTTCGATACGGTCAGCGTAACGGGAACGGTTGCCGTTGTGGATGTTGCGGCGTAGGCGTTCATACCGAGAGAAAATACCACCATCAGTGACAGGAGAAATGCGAGAATGGATTTATGCTTCATGTTGCCTCCTTTCCGCAGAAAAAGGGCGATTGGAAACCGCCCTTGTCTGAAAGATATTCGTTATTTTTACGCGACCATATCCCACTCGATTACGAATACCACATTCGCAACGGTTGCGTTATTGACCGCACCGGAGAGCGGCGTGACAATGGCATCGTAGTCGATCATGACAAAGTTGTTCGCGGTGTCACCGATACCGGTCATGTAGCAGCCGTCAATGGGATCGGTGATGAGCTGCTGGGTGGCATTATCGGAATTGGTCTTGACCTGCTTACCGCCGCCGATGGAGAGTGCAAAGCCGAGCTTGTTGGAATCAACCTTTTCGCCGGCCAGTGTGGATTTGTCACCGAAGGCGGTCAGATTCCATTCATCTGCGGCGGAGATGGTCACGGACTTCACGCGAACCGCGCCGTAGGACTTGTTCACGATCTTGCAGTCCGAAGCGGTCACCACCGTGCCGTCATCGGACATTGCCATCGGGAGAGAGGTGGGAACAACTACGTTCAGCTTGGTAGGAGTGAATTCGCCGCCGTCACCGCCGATACCGTCATTGGTGGTGGTCAGATTCACGGGAGTTGTGCCGGAACCGCCGCTCTGGTTGATTTCAGCGGCAGAAGCGGAAACGGACATAACGCACAGCATACAAGCTGCAAGCGCGAGGGAGAGGATTTTAGTTTTGAAGTTGGTCATTTAGAATCTCCTTTCAGATTTTTGTTGATTTACTTACGCCGCAGTGTCCCATTCAATGACGAACACCACATTTGCGATATTGGCATTGGTCACAGGAGTGGAGATCGGAGTGACGATTGCGCTGTAATCCACGCTGACAGTGTTGTTTGCTGCATTGCCCGCACC
Source organism: Clostridia bacterium (assembly GCA_017467815.1). Classification (GTDB taxonomy): domain Bacteria; phylum Bacillota; class Clostridia; order Oscillospirales; family CAG-272; genus UMGS1696. Next base: position 3,288 of record JAFUKI010000120.1, on the reverse strand, counting down.
GCTCATGTAACAGCCTGCAATGGGAGCGGAAATGAGTGCCTGTGCGGATTCATCGGAACTGTCGGTTACTGCCCATTCACCGTCACCGATGCAGATGGCGAAACCGAGCTTGTTGGAATCTACCTTTTCGGATGCAAGAGTGGACTTGTCGCCGAACGCGGTCAGTCTCCAGCCGTTTTCCGCAGAGATAGTCACGGACTTCACACGGACCGCACCGTAAGAATTGTTGATGATCTGGCAGTTGTCTGCGGTGGTTACGTCACCGGTCTGGGACATTGCCATGGGAAGTGCGGTGGGAACGGTGACGGACATCGCGGTTGCGGAAGGTTCGCCTTCCATCGTGCCGTCATCGGTGGAGCTGAGATATACGGGAGTGCTTCCGGAGCCGCCGTCAGAGCTGATTTCAGCGGCAGATGCACAGACGGAAGCGGACAGAGCCATGCAGAGTGCGAGGGCAAGAGTGATAAACTTTTTCATTCGGTTAATCTCCTTTGTGATTTTTGATTTTATGAATTTCAGGTTATTCTTGAACGGTGATATGAATAATTGCACCGGCACAGCCGAGAGATGCGCCGGTTGTAGGATCGACGTTATGGAACATGGCGGTGCATTCGTATGTACCCGGCGCAAGGTTAACATCGAGAGCGTCGGATTCGATCTTGCTGCCAACGGGAATTGCGCCAGACTTGTAGATTGTTTCGCCGGTATCGTTGCGGGTGATTTCCACCACCTGCGGATAACGGTTGATGCTTTCGTTTACGATCATGAGGTTTCCGGCAGAGGTGCCGTCTTTGAAGCTCGGTGAGGTGTTCATCGAGATGTTGATCATGCCTTCCTCAACTTTTTCGTTAAGGGACGCGATGATTTTGTCGGTGTCCGCTTCGTCCCAGCCGCCCTGTACAGCACCGTCGTCGTAGACAATACCGGGATTCGGGGTAACGGGAGCATCGGTTACAGGTTCGCCCTCACAGCCGCGGAATACGGCAAGCAGAATGGCGATGATGAGAAGAACGCCGATGAGAATACCGGCGTTGCGTGAGAAGTTCTTGCTGCGTTCAGTTTTTTTGTTCATGTCTGAAATCTCCTTTTTCTGTTGATTTTTATGTTATTTCCGGTTGTCCGGCTAAGGCGGAACGACCAGACGGTGAAGCCAATGCATCATACAGACCAACCTCCGTAAAGATCATGATTCAGATCCATGGCACTCCTGTTTTCCAGTGTATCGGGCGCATTGAACAGGCATTTCATCAGATATGCCTTGGTATGAAGTACCTGAGTATTGTTCTCACGGATCCCGTTCAGTACCAGATCAATATGCTCTGCAGTAATCCTGCGGTATCTCTCCTGTACATATGAAGCGGCATAGACCTCATCCCTTCCAAAGCGGATCGTTGAACTGAGATTCATGCTGACTTCCACCATAATCTCAACCAGTTCATCAAGCTGTGTAACAGGGCATCGGGTACACATTACGTCATACTCGATCTGCTTCCTGATCCGCTCACGCACTGCCGTAACATCGGTCATTCCCTCCTCACGCGGAAAGAATGAATTCGTAATTGATTCCTGTGTATTTGATTCCTGAGTATTTAATATATTATTATTTAATTGCGTGGGCTTCTCCTGTGCCGGTGGTTCCTGTGTAGGATTTTCCGGTACAGGTGTTTCCGATGCAGGCAAAGCAGAAACAGGCGGCTCCTCTGTAGATTCTGCAAAAAACTGTTTTTGAGGTGTTTCGTAGATCACATACTCCATCTGCCCCAGTCGTCCCTTCGCATCACGTTTTCGTTCCCTGACAACATATCCGTGTTCTTCAAGCTCCCTGATTCCCTGTCTGACAGAATCCAGTCCATCCGAGAACAGATAGGTCAGACCTTTCAGCGTGTAGTCCCAATTCTCAGGCAGAGACAGCATTTCTGCAAGAAGTCCCTTGGCTTTAGCGGACAGGGTACGATCCCTGAAAACATAATTCGACAGTACCGTGTAGTCACGGCTTTTGTCTACTCTGAAAACAGCCATTGTCTGTATCCTCCGTTATCATCATTTTGAATTTTTTCGGGAAATAAAAAAAGGGATAAGCTGAAAAGATTCAAACTTATCCCCTGCAATATTCAATTGTTACCGTTCTCCGTGCTGACGCTGCTTTTTTCTCTGCCAGCTCTCCAGCAGCTTGTAAATCATCCGTTCCATCTGATGCGGTGTTGTGTTCTGCGGAAAATATTTCATCAGAGCATCATAGGGCAGAACAATTTCGTTCTTCTCAGGTTTCTTCTGCTCGGACATCACAGCAAGCATGGTATCGTCGTTCAGCCTACCTTCCCTGCTCATCTGCTTGATCCGCTTTGCCTGCGAAAGCGACGGAGATGCCTGCTCAGATTCTATGGTATCGATCAGCATACGCTGTTCCTCCGGTTTCAGGTAGGAAATCTCGACAGCCGGTGTAAACGCCATCTTTCCGGCATCCACCATCTGCTGAAGTTCCGGTTCCAGTTCGGTGAGGCGAATGTATCTTTTCACAGTGTCTTTACTGATTCCTTCCGCTTCCCCAATTTCCTCAGTGCTCAACTTCGGTGCAACTTGCACTGAAGTTCTGCTGCCCTAATGTTTAATTGCTTCAAGTTTCATCTTGTACGCCGCAGCCTTTTCACTTGGCAGTATTTCTTCCCGCTGAATGTTCGAATCTACCATAGCGATTACTGCAGAATCGTAATCAAGGTCCCGGATGATTACCGGTACACTTTCGATTCCGGCAAGTTCACAGGCACGTTTTCTTCTGTGCCCTGAAATGATCTCATACCCTCCTTCTTCGCGATTTCTTACAATGATAGGCGTCATTACACCGTATTCACGAATGCTCTCAACAGTCTCACACATAGCATCATCTTCCCGTACCTGAAACGGATGATTCGGGAAAGGATGCAGTTCTGCCAACTTTACTTCAATAATGTTTTCCATGACAACAAATACCTTTCTTGGGAAATAAAAAAAGCCCATGCTGAAAATTTCATGGGCAGTTCGTGTATTCTGTTGTCTTAATCTGTTCTGTTTTTTTGTAAAAGAAAAGCACCACAGAAACTGTGATGCTTCATGTTGGCACATACCTATTTTCCCGGACCGTCGCCAGTCAAGTATCTTCGGCACGACAGAGCTTAACTTCTGTGTTCGGAATGGGTACAGGTGGACCCTCTGCGTTAATCATACCAACTGTGAACCGGCTCTATTGAACCGGTTTCAACTCCCCCAACTGGACTCGAACCAGTGACACCCTGATTAACAGTCAGGTGCTCT
>JAFUKI010000119.1 GCA_017467815.1 Clostridia bacterium | reverse complement strand
GGGAGAAACACTTTTTGCGAAAAAGTATTTCTCCCTCCCCTGCACCCCTCCCTCTTTTCAAAAAAACTTAAAAGAAGGGTTTGCAACAGAAATATTAGATTGTTTTAAGGATGTCGTTTTACAAAAATAATTTTGTGCCCTTATTTCATAGTTTTTGAAAAGTTAGGGGTTTGGGGGAAGGAAAGCTTTTTTCAAAAAGTTTTCCTTCCCCCAAAAAATTATACTTGCGACAGCCCCTTTTTGGCAGCTTATTCAAAAGTTACAGTTGTGTAATATACATCGTTGTCGTTGGCATAAACAATACAGTCGATCACATTATCCTGCACGGAACCGCCGCGGGGTCCGCTGACGCTGAAGGATTCTGCGGTGAATTCGCCCAGATCCTTGGTCTGAGAAAGTACCCAGCCGTTTTCGGTTTCGCTGTATACGTCGATCTTTGCTCCTTCTTCCTTCAGGTTGCAGACGAGCAGATACGGTGTACCGTCTGTGGTTTCTGCCATGCGGATGGAAGTATCCTTGGTCAGTCCGTCAATACCCAGTTCCTCGTTGGAAACCAGAGTTGTACCGTCGTAGATCGCGTGGTAATGCTTGAGAGTGCCTGCAACCAATTCCGGATTCTTCGGTCTGTCCGCATCGTCGAAATCGAAGTGGTAATAGGTGTAGAAAATGTGGAGTTTCCCCTCGGAATCAAGGTAAGCATCCCCATTGTCCGCCATATTGACAACGGACCAGATCCCTTCGCTGCCTTCGGCTTCATAGGGAGGCTGGATGTCTGTATAGTCCACAGTAGTGTCGGCAAGGTTCGGAATATGGAACAGGGTAATGGAATCATCCATAGATTTGGTATAACCGACATACTCCAACTTACCGGCAAGCTTTTCCTCTGTCACAGTTCTTGTAGCAACGATATATACGCCGCCGTTTCCGTCATCCAGTACATAGGGATACTGATAATTCTCCAATGCATAAGATTCTGTATCTACAGAATACTTTATGCTGTTGTCGACAGTTTTTTTCAAAATCGGATCAAATGTATTTTTAATACTTTGCAGAGCCATATCATCCCCATTGTATGCGTAACCCACCCAGGGGTAGAATTCATCATTGTTAAAGCAAAGCATATATGCCTCACCATCTGCCGCTGCAGAAGAATAATATGTTTGCTTCACTGTTCCGAAAGAACGGGTATTTACGCTTGTCTCTATACAAGTGACTTCATCAGTTTCACGGTTGATATGGTAAATGGTATTCCCAGTAGGGGGACAAACATAAATTTCCCCGTTCAGTTCCTGCATGGACAGGTACTTGTCCTGCGCGGATGTGTAACTGTCGGAATACAGGATCGTAACATTGTTATCGGTGTCGATCTTGACAATGTGGAAGTATTCAGCGGCATCGCCGGAAGCATAGTTATACACAAACGCCGCATAGGTGCCGTTTTCCGTATGTACAACTTTTGTCTGGTGTGCGGTATTATGGGAACGGTTATCGACTCTCTCATCAATCCGCAGATCGTAACCGTCCAGAATATTTACAATTTCCGTCGTGCTGTAATCTTCCAGAGAAAGATTGAATGTGCAGCCTGTATTTACACCGTTATAATAGTAGTAGAAACAACTGAGTATGTTGTCCTGTGTTGAACCGTTCCGTACTTCGCTGATTGAGAAAGAAGGTACACTGCCTACATCATCGAAAGTTTTGATGGTTTCCAGTTTCCAGGTTTTACCCAGAGCATCTTCCGCTTTGTAAATTTCTATTTGCATTGGATTTTGACCTTGAACGCACACGATCATATACAGTGTACCGTCGGTGCTTTGGCGGATCTGGGGTTTGTTGTAAGTGTAATTATTTCCCTTCTGTAATTCGATCTTTTCGTTATAAATACATTCCATTCCATCGTAAATGGCATGACGCCAATGCAGATTCGCATCAAATTCCAGAGGAGTTGCGCTGAGATTGTATATATTATAATAGTACGTAATATGCAGGTAACCGTCGGCATCCATAAATACACCGCCATGTTGGTTGTTGACGATATATGACCAGATACCTTCATGGCCTCTTTCGGTATAGGCTTCTTGGACAGGTGTGTAGGTTATATTTTCGGTGGAAGTGAGATCGGGGATGTGGAACAGAAGAATTTCATCCCATACATATTTGTCCTTTCCGGAGGTGTTTTGCAACTGATCGGATACAGATTCAATGGATGTGGATCTTGTACCAACAATGTAAGCACCGCCGTTTCCGTCCGTGAAGGGGAAAATATAACAATGTCGCCTAAGTCCCTGCATGACATGGCACAGACTGGTTTCGGACCATTGTTTTGTTTCCATATCAAAGGTAAACCATTCCAAAGTATATCCATCCAAGAACATACCGCCGTTGGCAAACACATACACTTTTCGGTTTTCGAAATCAAACAGGGTTTGTGCATAACCGGGATAGGCGTATTCGGGAGAGGTAAAAACAGCCGGAGCAGCGTATTCCGTTACTGCATCGGTTTCTTTGTCGAAGATATAGATAAATAACTTGGAACCGGTAGAGGAACTCACAACAATATCCCCATTGATATCCTGACCTATGTCTATCGGCGCCGACCCGTCCCTATCAAATTCTCCGCAATGGAGCAATGTAACGGTATTGTCCGGAGCAATTTTGGCTACATAGAAACTTTCCTCGGCAAATCCCTTGCCAAAAGCGGCATAAGTCCCCCGTTCCGTGTGGACAACACGCATTTGTTGACCACCATGATAGATCGGATAGGCGGTTGCTTGATTGATATTCGTCTGCAGGCCGTTAGCTATGAGCAGACTTTCCACTTCGGCTACGGAGATTTCATGCTTTGCCGGATTGGCTTCCAGAACTTCTGTGGAAACCTCTGTTTCCGGAATGGTTTCTGTTGTGTCCGTCTCATCGGGGACTGTATTATTACAGCCGGAAAGCAGTAAAATACCTGCCAGAAGTGCAGCCAACAGATTTATTGTTTTCTTCATACCGTGTATTCCTTCTTAGAATGAATTTTATGGGGTATCAGGCGGATGTTGCATTTTCTACCAGTAATTATACCATAGAAGAAAATGCATATCCATAGTCAAAATAACGTTTTTTGGGGGCTGTTTTTATGTAAAATATCCATTAATAAACGAAATATTGGTTACGCCAGTGTTGCGGAGACATATGAAAAGACTTGCCGGAATCTTGGAAATCTGCCACAAAAATGATAATAAACGATAAAATATCTGTGATACTCTTGACAATATTTTGTCACAGTGATAAAATATTGTATGATGGATATTTTTGTGTAGCCATATTAAAATTCATTGACCATAAGAAAGGTTTTATCATGTATCTTACCTGTAACAGTGGTTTGTCGGATGATTCAATCCGTAAGGTTCTGGAAGCGTCCATTGAAGGAAAAGAACTGAAAAAAGTACTCCTTCTTCCCCCTGATTTTACCCGTATGTACAGCGGTGCCGGAAAAATCGTTGCCATGTACTGGGAAATGCTTCACGAGACTTGTGAAATTGATATTATGCCCGCCCTCGGTACCCATGTTCCCATGACGGAAGAAGAATGGCGCGCGTTCTTCGGTGAAAATGTACCTTTTGAAAAAATGATCGTACATAACTGGAGAAACGACGTAATCAAAATCGGCGAAGTGCCCGGTTCCTTCGTGGAAGAAGTATCCGAAGGTCTTGTCAATACACCCATTGATGTAGAAGTGAACAAGCGTCTGTTTGATCCTTCCTACGATCTGATTATTTCTATCGGACAGGTAGTACCCCACGAAGTTGTGGGGATGGCAAACTATTCCAAAAATATTTTCGTCGGCTGCGGCGGTTCTTCCATGATCAACGCCTCCCATATGCTCGGTGCATTTTACGGTATGGAACGGATCATGGGCAAGGACTTCTCCCCGGTGCGTAAGGTTTTCGACTATGCGGAAGTGAATTTCCTCGCCTCCATTCCCCTGACCTATGTGCTGACCTGTACCACCAATACCGGTGACAAAACCAATTTCCACGGTATTTACGAAGGCAGAGGCAGAGAGAATTTTGAAAAAGCCGTTGCACAGAGCCAGGACAAAAACCTGATCCATGTGGAAAAGCCCTTCAAGAAAGTAGTTGTGAATCTGGATCCCAGAGAATTCAAGAGCACATGGCTGGGCAACAAATCCGTATACCGCACCAGAATGGCTATCGAAGACGGTGGCGAGCTGATCGTGCTGGCTCCGGCTGTGGACAAGTTCGGTGAGGATGGGGAAAATGACCGCCTGATCCGGAAATACGGTTATTGCGGCAGAGAAAATGTGCTGAAGCTGGTGAACGATCCTGCCAATGCGGATCTGCAGGCAAACCTGTCCGTTGCGGCACATCTGATCCACGGTTCTTCCGACGGACGTTTCAAGATCACTTATTGTACGGCGCTTCTGACAGAAGAAGAAGTACGCGGCGTGGGCTTTGACTATATGCCCTACGAGGAAGCGGCAAAACTGTACGATCCTGCCGTTCTGACGGATGGTTATCATACCGTAAACGGTGAAGAGATCTTCTACATCTCCAATCCCGCCCTGGGTCTGTGGACGAGGGAATAAGGTTATGGAAAAGTATATTGATCTCCACACCCATACGGTCTGCTCCGACGGTTCCATGACACCTGCCGAGCTGATCCGCCACGCCAAAGCATCGGGAATGACCGCAGTTGCCATTTCCGATCATGACACCGCGGATGGTGTTAAGGAAGCCATAAAAGTCGGACAGGAAATCGGCATCGAAGTGGTTCCTGCCATTGAGCTGTCCGCGATTTCCGACACCGAGACACACATTCTCGGGTACTTTATTGATCCGGATTCCGAGGCTCTGGTATCCGCTGTGGACAACATCCGTGCCATCCGGACCCAGCGTATCGGAGAAACCTGTGAGATGCTGGAAAAGTATAACATCCACGTTACCCTGGATGAAGTCAAGGCAAAAGCCGGCGGCGGAATTCTGTGCCGCGCCCATATTGCCAAGCTGATGACGGAAAAAGGGTACAGCGAATCCCCGAAAGCCGCATTCAACCAGTGGCTGAACGTAGGCTGTCCCTGCTACAGCGAATCCCAGGCACTGACCGATACGGAAGCGGTGGAACTGATCCGCAAAGCCGGAGGGGATGCATACCTGGCGCATCTGCACCTGACGAAAAAATCCGGAGACGACCTGGATGCCTTCGTGAAGCATCTGGTGGAGGCAGGACTGACCGGTGTCGAAGGGTATTACACGGATTATACTCCCGAAATGGCACAGACCTATCGGGAACTGGCGAAAAAATACGATCTGAAGATCTCCGGCGGAACGGACTTCCACGGCAGCTTCAAACCCCATATTTCCATCGGACGGGGACTGGGGGATATGGTCATTCCCTACAGCGTGCTGGAAAACATGAAAGCCGGAAGAATATAATTTCAAAAAATTTAAATTCAAATACATTTAAGGAGAAAACAAAATGAGAAAAGCGGATATTGGTCTGATTGGTCTGGCGGTAATGGGTGAAAACCTGGTTCTGAACATGGAATCCAAGGGTTACACCGTAGCAGTATTCAACCGTACTACAGAAAAGGTCTCCAACTTTGTAAACGGCAGAGGTGCCGGCAAGAACATCATAGGTGCCTATTCTCTGGAAGAATTGGTAGAGAAGGTAGAAAAGCCCCGTAAGATCATGATGATGATCAAGGCAGGTTCCGCAGTGGACGCTATGATCGACACTCTGCTTCCTCTGTTGGACGACGGCGACATCATCATCGACGGCGGTAACTCCCACTTCCCGGACACCGCACGCCGCACTGCATACGTTGAATCCCAGGGCAAGCTGTACATCGGTACCGGTGTATCCGGCGGTGAAGAAGGCGCACTGAACGGTCCCTCCCTGATGCCCGGCGGTTCTCCTGCTGCATGGCCCCATGTTAAGGAAATTCTGCAGGCGATCTGTGCAAAGGTGGAAGACGGTTCTCCCTGCTGTGACTGGGTTGGCGAAAACGGCGCCGGTCACTTTGTGAAGATGGTACACAACGGTATCGAATACGGTGATATGCAGCTGATCTGCGAAGCGTACCACCTGATGAAGAATATGCTGGGTATGTCCGACGACGAAATGCACGAAGTATTCGCAGACTGGATGAAGGGTGACCTTGACTCCTATCTGGTAGAAATCACCCGTGACATTCTGGCATACAAGGACGAAGACGGCGAACCCATCGTTGAAAAGATTCTGGATACCGCAGGACAGAAGGGGACCGGTAAGTGGACCGGCATCGCTGCACTGGACGAAGGTGTACCGCTGACTCTGATTGGCGAAGCTGTATTTGCACGCTGCCTGTCCGCTATGAAGGAAGAACGTGTTGCTGCTTCCGGTGTATTGGCCGGTGAAGCTGACGCAGCTCCTGCTCTGACCGCTGAAGAAAAGGCTGCATGGATCGAGAACATCCGCTGCGCTCTGCTGGCTTCCAAGATCGTTTCCTACGCACAGGGTTACACTCTCATGAGAGCAGCAGCAAAGACCTACGGCTGGAACCTGAACTACGGTGGCATCGCTCTGATGTGGCGCGGCGGCTGTATCATCCGTTCCGTATTCCTGGGCAAGATCAAGGACGCATTCGACAACGATCCCGCTCTGACCAACCTGCTGCTGGATCCTTACTTCACCGATAAGATGAAGTCCCTGCTGCCCGGCTGGCGTAAGGTCGTTGCACAGGCTGCAATGTGCGGTATGCCCGTACCTGCATTTGCCAGCGCTCTGTCCTACTACGACGGCTACCGCTGCGATCGTCTCCCTGCAAACCTGCTTCAGGCACAGCGCGACTATTTCGGCGCACACACCTACGAAAGAATTGATGCTCCCAGAGGCGAATTCTTCCACACCAACTGGACCGGTCACGGCGGTGACACTGCTGCCAGCCAGTACATTGTATAAGTCGCAGCAGAATATAAATATGTTCGGGAAGGGGGAACGGTATCCGTTTCCCCATACCGTAAATCAGGAGGAGTAAATATATGAAAATTCGTGAAAATTGTCAATACGCCATTGTTGTACCTACCTCCATGGGGGTAAGAATCTGCCCCATGAACGGTCAGCCGGTACAGGCATCCGATACATTCTTCATGCAGGCAACCAGTGCGGAATCCAATGTAATTTCCGTTGCTTCCTATCTGGGTATGAAAACCAAGGTGCTGACCACATTCGTTAAGGACAGCCCCATTGCCGATTTCATCAAGCGCAATCTCCGTTCCCGCGGTATTGATTACGAAGGTGCGGAAGTAGAACAGGGCGGTCCCTGGGGTTACCGTCACCAGTTCAACATTGCCGACAGCGGCTACGGTTCCCGTGGACCCCGTGTTTGCAATGACCGTGCGGGTGAAGTAGGACGTACACTGAATATCAAGGATTTTGATGTAGAACGTATCTTCGGCGCAGAAGGCGTGCAGATCCTCCATCTGTCCGGTCTGATCGGCGCTCTGTCTCCCGAAACCAGCGAATTCTGTCTGGAACTGGCACGTGCTGCCAAGAAGCATGGTACTCTGATCTCCTTTGACCTGAACTACAGAGCATCCTTCTGGAAGAACCGTGAAGAAGAACTTCGCGCTATTTTCACCGAGATCGCATCTGTTTCCGATATTCTGATCGGTAACGAAGAAGACTTCCAGCTGGCTCTGGGTATCAAGGGTCCCGAAGCAGGCGGTAAGGATCTGGCATCCAAGATCGACAGCTTCAAGGAAATGATCAGCGAAGTTAAGAAGGCATTCCCCAACGCACAGGTATTCGCTACCACACTGCGTCAGGTTGTCAATGTAAACACCCATATCTGGGGCGCAATCCTGCTGGCCGGCGACGAATGGCACGTTGCGGAACCCCGTGAAATCCATGTTCTCGACAGAATCGGCGGCGGTGACGGCTTCGTTGGCGGTATGCTGTATGCCATTCTGCGTGAATGGGAACCGGAAAAGTGGGTACAGTTCGGCTGGGCTTCCGGCGCACTGGCAACCACATTCCTGACTGACTACGGTCAGCCTGCCGATGAAGAACAGGTTTGGTCCATCTGGGGCGGAAACGCAAGAGTTAAGCGGTAATATGAACCGATACGAATTTGCATTACACGTTGCGGAAAATACCGGTTTTACACGGGAACAGATCGAAGGCGTAAAACCGGTCATGCAGCTGGTTCTGGACAAAGCGGAAGATCAGCTTGTTACACTGGAAGATGCGCTCGCCCGTTATAAGGACGACCATAAACAGGTTATTGAAATGGCGGAATCCGTTGGCGTGGATCGGGATCTGGGTATGCTGGCGATCTCCCTGCTGGTTACACAAAAATCCCATGAGATCTTCATGAAAGAAAACATTCCCGAAAGAGTGTTTATGGATTCCATGAAGAACATCCGTGTATGGACCAACACCTACGCGGAAAACCACGACGGCAAGCTGGGGATGAACCTGTACAGCTTCATCCACTTGAATCTCCGAGGTACATTCCTGCGTCACGGACGGTTTGAGTATTGCAGGATGGAGCATTATCAGCATGAGTTTGAGATCCAGGGGCATCAAGTCCATAAAGGGGATCTGATCATTGATACGCACATCCCCGCAGACGGACCGATGCGGCCCGAGGATATGCTGGAATCCTTCCGACTTGCCCATGAGTATTATAAGAACGGCGATATTTCTGTATTCATCTGCCATTCATGGCTTCTGCATCCGTCCATTAAAGAATTCTGCGCACCGGAATCCAATATGCGGAAATTCTTTGATTATTTCCACATTGTACACTGTTCGGACAATCCGAAATGCGCTGATATGAAGCGGGTATTCGGTGACAGCGCAAGTTATGATCATCTGGAAGATCTGCCGGAGCGAACCTCTCTGCAGCGCAGTCTGAAAGCCTATCTGCTGAAGGGCGGCGTTATGGGCGGCGCAATGGGTGCGTTCCTGTATGATGGCAGAACCGATACCATAATCCATTAAGTGCTATGCAATACAGAGAGAATTCCGGAATTATGATGAAAAGATACGAATTTGGTTTACATATTGCCGAAACAACAGGAATCAGCAGGGAACATATGGCGTTGATCAGACCGGTTATGGAGCTGATTACACAAAATGCCGAAGACAAACTGACGGACCTGGAAGCGGCACAGCTGAAAAGCGCAGATTCTCTTGAACAGGTGAAATCTCTTGTACAGTCTGTTGATGTGGAAGTGGAAATCGGCACACTGGCGGTAACATTATTGCTTACGCTACAGTCCAGCCGTATTTTTGCGGATCGCGGTATACCCGAACAGGTATTTCTGGATACCATGAAGAACATCCGGATTGCCAATGAAGAGTATGCCAAAGAGCATGAGGGAAAGCCGGGGATGACCCGATACGGGTTTGTACGGCGTAATCTGTGGGGGGATGTTCTGCGTCACGGCAGATTGGAATATGAAATTGAACCGTTTGGTCACGATGAGTATGAAGCACATGGGTTTACGGTAAAGCCCGATGATCCGGTGGTGAAGATCCATATTCCCTCCGACGGACCGATGCTGCCGGATGATGTGGAAAAATCCTTCTGTCAGGCTTATCGGTATTACCGGATGGGTGACATAACACCCTTCATCTGCGGTTCCTGGCTGAATTATCCGGGGAATCGTAAGTTCTGCAAACCGGATGCAAACATTATTCGGTTTATGGAGTGTTTCCACCTTCTCCACTGGGAAGATCGTCCCCGGAGTAATGATTTGCGGAGAATTTTCGGTAAAGATGCCGATTACGAAAATCTTGCAGCATTGCCGGAAGAAACCTCTCTGCAAAAACGTCTCAAAGCCCATCTGCTGAATGGCGGTACTATGGGCTGGGGATACGGTATATTTTTGCACGATGGCAGCAAACGGCTGTGAGATAAGGAATATCGGAAAGCTTGTCTGAAACGGGCCCGTTATGCGTGTGCGTTTGCAGACGTTAAGAAAAGCGAGGATAGTAGAAGATGAACAGATATGAATTTGCTTTGTATGTTGCGGAAAACACCGGTTTTACCGCCGAGCAGATTGAACGCATCAAGCCGGTCATGCAGCTGATCCTGGAAAAAGCGTAAGACAAGATTGCTGCACTGGAAGAAGCACTGGCCAAGCATGAAGACAAAGAGCAGATGCTTTTCGACATTGCCAAATACGTTGGCATTGATGAACACCTTGGCGAATTGGCGATTACCCTGCTGATCACCCAAAAGTCCCATGAAATATTTATGGAAAAGGGCATTTCCGAAAGAGTATTCCTGGATTCCATGAAGAACATCCGTGTATGGACGGAAACATATATTGACGGAAACAGTGAAAGATTCGGTATGCGTGAATACGGATACGTACATTATAACCTGAGAGCCGATATCCTTCGTCACGGACGTCTGGAATTTCAGCACGGACATTTTGAGAGCGATGATTATGAAATAGACGGTCATATCATCAAGAAGGGTTCTCCGGTTATCTTTACACACATACCGGCAGACGGACCTTTTCCGCCCGAAGCAGTGGAAGAATCCTTCCGCCTGGCATATCAGTACTATAAGCTGGATAAGCTGACGCCCTTTGTTACCCATTCCTGGCTGATCCATCCCGCTGTCAAGAAGTTCTGCAAGCCGGAATCCAATATGGCCAAGTTCTGTGACTGCTTCCACTATCTGTATCATGAAGATCAGGAAAAATGGTGGGATCTGTGGAGAGTATTCGGCGGCGGTGCAAGTTGTGATTACCTGACACTTTTGCCGGAAAAGACCTCGCTGCAGCGCAATGTGAAGGCATATCTGCTGGAAGGCGGCAAACTGGGCGAAGCTTACGGCGTGCTCCTGCATGACGGAGAAAAGCGTCTGTAATATGAAAATTGTAGTTCTGGATGGCTTTGCGGTAAATCCGGGGGATCTGACATGGGCGTTCCTGGACAAATACGGCGAAGCGTCAATATATGATAAAACACCCGACGAAAAAGCTGCGGAAATGATCGGTGATGCGGAAATCGTTTTTACCAACCGGACAAAAATTACGCCGGCTGTTGTGGAAGCGTGCCCGAATCTGAAGTACGTCTCCGCACTGGGGACCGGATACGATATGATCGACGTTCCGGCTTGCCGTGCGCGGGGAATTGAAGTATGCAATGTACCGGGATATTCCACCATGTCCGTGGCACAGCACGCTTTTACTCTGCTGCTGGCTTTTGCAACGGATCTGGCAGGATTTGCCGGAATTGTAAAATACGGACTTTGGACAGGTATTCCCGGATTCCAATATCAGGTCGTACCGTTCATGGAACTTGCCGGAAAGACCGCCGGTATCTACGGATGCGGTGCAATCGGCAAGCAGTTCGGGAAAATGTGCGCTGCTTTCGGTATGCGTGTGCTGGGGACCAGACGATCCAAATGCAGCGGCGAAGAAGATGGGATCACATATGTAACCCCGGAAGTTCTGCTGGCGGAAAGCGACTTTTTGTCCCTTCATTGCCCGCTGACAGCCGAAACCCGGGGAATGGTAAACCGTTCCTTCATTGAAAAAATGAAAGACGGTGCGGTGCTGATCAATACGTCCCGTGGTGCGGTACTCCATGAGAGTGATGTGGCAGACGCGCTGAATGCCGGAAAACTTGGCGGCGCCGGTCTGGATGTTCTTGCCGTAGAACCAGCAGATCCGCACAATCCGCTGCTGACAGCCAAAAATACCATTATTACGCCCCATTGTGCCTGGACTTCCCGTGAAGCAAGACTGCGGCTTTTGGATATTCTGGATGCCAATCTGGGTCACTTTGTCAAAGAAGGACAGGGTATCAACCGGGTTTTGTAAGAATAAGAAAGGGCAAACGGATCTTGTTCGTTTGCCTTTTGCCATTTTATAAAAGATAGGATCTGTTTGGCGGATAAGGGAATACCTGGACCGCATAAATGGAATGAGTAAGGGGAAAGATATGGGAAAAATATATAAATCAGTGGAAGAACTGATCGGTCATACACCGATTCTGGAACTGTCCCGTGTGGCTGAAAAGGAAAATTTGTCTGCACGTCTGTTTGCCAAGCTGGAGTATTTCAATCCGGCAGGCAGTGTGAAGGATCGTGTGGGCAAAGCCATGCTGGACGATGCGGAAAAACGTGGGATTCTCCGTCCGGATTCCGTAATTATTGAACCCACATCGGGGAATACGGGCATCGGACTTGCGGCAGTTGGCAGCGCACGGGGGTATCGTGTGATCATTGTCATGCCGGATTCCATGAGTATGGAGCGCCGGATTCTGATGAAGGCATATGGAGCCGAGCTGGTGCTGACGGATGGGAAACTGGGGATGAAAGGTGCTATTGCCAAAGCGGAAGCGCTGGCAAAGGAAATCCCCCACAGCTTTATTCCCGGACAATTTGAAAATCCTGCCAACGCATTTGCTCACGAAGCAACCACCGGACCGGAAATCTGGGAAGATCTGGAAGGAAAAGTGGATATTCTCGTAGCAGGGGTAGGTACGGGCGGCACGATCACCGGTACAGGACGGTATCTGAAACGGATGAATCCTGCCGTTCAGGTTGTTGCGGTAGAGCCTTCCGGATCTCCCGTACTGTCACAAGGTACAGCAGGGGCTCACGGACTGCAGGGCATCGGGGCAGGATTTGTACCGGAAGTACTGGATACAACCGTGTACGATTCCATTATCACTGTCACAGAGGAAGAAGCCTACGCAGCAGGTCGGATGCTTGGTAAGACGGAAGGTGTGCTGGTCGGCATATCCTCCGGTGCGGCATTGTCGGCTGCGATCCGTTTAGCCGGACTGCCGGAGAATAAGGGCAAAAATATTGTGGTAATCCTTCCCGATACGGGTGACAGATATTTGTCCACAGCAATGTTCACGGAATCCGACTGATGAAGATGTATACTGTTCAAAAATACGGAAACACTATAAAAACCCCGGAAATTCTTGAAATACTGTGTAAACAGGAAGGGAAAGGTGCAGAAGTATGATTGAACAGGATACGATAAAACTGCTGCGTGAATGCGACGCCGGTATAAAAATGGGGATTGAATCTATTGACGATGTGCTGGACTATGTCCATTCCGGCGAAATGAAAACCCATCTGAACGACTGCAAGGATCAGCATAACAATCTGCAGAAAGAAATACAGGATCTTCTGGACAAATACCACGACGACGGTAAGGATCCCAACCCCATCGCCCAGGGAATGTCCTATATGAAGACCAACATGAAACTGCGGATGAACGAATCCGACCACACAATCGCAGATCTGATGACGGACGGCTGCAACATGGGTGTGAAATCCCTGAGTAAATACCTGAATCAGTACAAAGCAGCGGACGAAGTGTCGAAGGATATCACCAAACGCCTGATCCAGCAGGAAGAACAGCTTGCCAATCAGATGAGGCAGTTTTTGTAAATTGGATATTGTATAAGCAGGGGAGGGAGAAACACTTTTTGCGAAAAAGTATTTCTCCCTCATGAGATTTGCGAAGCAATTCTCAACTGCACCACCCTCCCTCTTTTCAAAAAACTTTAAAAAAGGGTTTGGCAACAGAAATATTAGATTGCTTTAAGGATTTCAGTTTACAAATAATAATTTTGTGTCCTTTTTCATGGTTTGTGAAAAGTTCGGGGGAAGAACTGCTGCGCGAATATTTCCCCAAAAAATTATATTTGTGACAGCCCCTTGTGTGACGTATTCAGATAAAATTTAACGGTAGTGCTTTCTCATTTCTTCATGGCAGGGCAGGTCAAGGATTTCGTCGAGGAATTGTTCAACCTGTGTCATGGAGGTGGACCATTTGTCCATGAGAACCAGTTCCTTCAGATATTCCAGACTACTGTTTTCGTAAGCCGCCAGTTCCATTTCCACCGGTGCAACACGGTCGCGGAGCGTGTGGGCAATCACCGGCTTCGGCAGGGGATCTGTCTGCATGGGATGTACACCGTTTGCGGAAATCAGTGCGGGGACTTCCACTTCGAAATCTTCCGGAATGCCGGGGACAAGCTGTCCCTTGTTCAGTACATTGACGATGAATACCTTGGGGATATCACAGGTCATGGATTCAACGATGGATACCATGTCATTGCCGTCGCTCCCTTTACCGCCGATCATTTCGGTCATTTTACGGCTTGTATCATTGGCTACATCGATATAATGTTGGAAGGTATTCACATTATCTTCGAATAATGCCTGCCACTGGTCGTGAGGCAGAGTTTCGCCGACTTCGTAATATCTGTCGTGATCTTCTTCGGTATGATACCACCAGGGCCAGCTTGCACCGGACCAGCTTAGGGTGTCGCCAATCGGATAAACACCATGGGTCTGATAGAAAAACACACGCATTTTTTTCAGCGCCCAGGAACCGGTCTTCCATACCTCTTCGGAACATTCATCTATCCATTTGTCCAGAATGGGGAAGATGGACTCGCCCTTGATATGTCCCCTGTTCAGGAATACAAAATGGTTGACGCCGGGGATCTGGTAGGTGATATCTTCGGGCTTGCATCCGAGATCTTTCGCCAGCAGATCCACCATTGTGTAACCGTGGCACAGACCGATCATTTTGATCTGCGGATACTTTCTCTGCAGCAGGGTAACACCGGAGATGACCGGATTGGCCATCAGCAGATGCCATGCATTGGGGCAATACTTGATCATATCCTGTGTCAGTTCTTCAAAAAAGCGGAATTGATAAAAATTGATCCAGAATGCTTCGTCATACAGAATATGATAACTGCCGCCGTAACGGAAGCCGTATTTTTCTGCGATTGCAAAACCGTCGCGCATATGACTGTAGGATGCAGTCAGTGCCAGCGTCAGGACATAATCCGCATCCTTCAGGGAAACCGCACGGTCCGTGGTTTTCTCAAAAGTAACCGTACCGCCGATCTCTTCATTGAAACGTGTGGCTATGGTATAAATGGCATCCAGCTTCTCTTCATTGATATCCATCAGACTGATCGTACAGTGGGGAAGAATGTCGGAACTGCAGATTCCTTTGATGGTGGAAATTGAAAAAATCGCACTGCCTGCTCCGATAATACTGATTTTGATAGGTTTCATACATTTACTCCTGAATATTTTTTAGAATACATATGTTTTAACTTATACGCTTGTGCGCATAAGTTTCTCGGCAAATGATATAATTTTATGTGCCGTATCCTTTTATTTCCGTTCACAGCAGCTGTCGCGAATTACCAAGGACGGGGAGAATACCTTCACAAAAGTTCCGGAATGCCGTCTGTGAATGAAGTCCAGCAGAGTTTCCGCCGCAAGAGTACCCAGCTTTCCTTTCGGATGGGCAACGGTGGTCAGCGAAGGGACGGAAGCAGGGGCGAGAACCGAATCGTCATACCCGATCACGGAAACATCTTCCGGTACACGTATGCCGTTGTTCCGTAAAATGCGGATGCATTCCACTGCAATGGCGTCATTGTAGCAGAAAATACCGGTGATTCCATGTTTTTTCAGTATATCCAGCAGTTCGGCTTCCGGAATTCCCTTGCTCGGCTCGTAAGACAGAAGGGCAGGCTGAGGGGCGGAAGCATCCGAACAGGCGGTACAGAAACCGACCTTACGCTGTACGGAATCTTTGTATTCATGCACATACAGAATCAATGTTTTGGTATGTCCCAGACCATGCAGATACTGAGCCGCCAGATAACCGCCCCGGAACTCATCCTGTACCAGATAAGAGGCATTCTGTACATCGTATACGCAGTCGATCATAATACAGGGGATTCCTGCACGATGGTACATACGGAAACATTCTTCCAGTTCGGGAGGCACAGTTTCTTCAATATGGCTGGGCTGCAGGATAACCCCGGCGGTACCCCGTTCCAGAATCTCCTTCAGCAGAGTACAGATTTCCGACGTACTGTTTTTACTGTCGCTGACAATGCAGTTGCATTTGTTTTCCGCCAGCACGCCGGAGATGCTCTTCAGATAATAGGGAATAAAATAGGTATCTTCCATATCCAGAATCACATCAATGTTCAGCATATCACCGGTGCCGATATTGCTTTTGCAGAACGTACCTCTGCCGTGTTCCTTGGCAAGATATCCCTTGTTGACCAGTTGAGAGAGCGCCTGACGTACAGTGGGACGGCCGATATCATAGATCTGCATCATTTCGGATTCACTGGGGAGTTTGTCTCCCGGTCTGATTTCTCCCGAAAGGATCTGCTGTCTGATTTCTTCCGCCAACTGACAGTACAGGGGTACATAACTGTTTCGGTCCAGCATATTTTCCCTCCTTTATCACAACTTATGCGCATAAGTTGTTGTAGCATAATTCTTTGTACTTGTCAATAAAAAATAGTCCTGTTTTGAGTGTATTTCAAAAATCCTCTTGCAATCCCGGCAAAATTATAGTATAGTAAATACAGTACAAAATAAGGAGAAACCCATGTCGTTCCCCATTCCCTATACTTTGATCCGTGCAAAACGGAAAACCATCGGAATCCGCATCCTGAAGGACGGATCGCTGGAAGTCCGCGCACCGCGATACGTTTCGGTGGCTGAAATCGAAAAAGTGCTGTGTACAAGAGAAAACTGGATCACAGAACACCAGAACCGGGTACGCACAATGGAACGTACAAAATGGCAGTATGGAACAGAAATTCCGTATCTGGGGACACTTCGTACCATTGTTCCGGCTGTTGGGAATCGGGTTGGTGTTTCGGATACCGAAATACAGATTCCGGAAGGCTTATCAGATGCGGAAATTCCGAAAGCTGTTATTGCATTGTATATAAAAACCGGCAAATCCTATCTGACTGCGGAGACGAACCGTTTGGCGGAAAAATATGGCGTAACTGTCCGGTCCGTCACCGTAAACCATGCCGCAAAACGATGGGGCAGCTGTACAGTACAGACAGGTCGTATCCACTATTCCTGGCGGCTGATGTGCGTACCGCAGAAAACCATAGAATATGTCATCACCCACGAACTTGCTCATCTCCGACACCCGGATCACAGCCCGGCGTTCTGGCAGCAGGTGGAAAACTGGCTTGCCGATTATGAGGAAAGACGGGCAGTCCTGAGGGAATATGAAAACTACTTCAACAGTCTGGAGGGCATCTGATGCAGCCGAAAATCAACTATCAGAAAATACTGGAAAAGAATCTGGCGGAATTCCAGACACGGGAGAGAAAACCACGCCTTCTCCTGCACGCCTGCTGTGCCCCCTGTTCCTCCTATACCCTGGAGTATCTGGCACCGTATTTCAGAGAGATCTCCGTTTTCTTCTACAATCCCAATATTGCACCGGCGGCGGAGTACGAGTACCGACTGGCTGAACTGAACCGGATGGTGGAGAGGGTCTCTTATCCATGCACTGTCAGCGTTCTGCCCGGTGTGTATGATCCGGAACGGTTTACCGCGATGGCTGCAGGATTGGAAGAGGTACCCGAAGGTGGTACAAGATGCTTCAACTGTTACACCATGCGCCTGCAGAAAACAGCGGAAACCGCAGCACAGGGTGGATATGACTATTTCACCACCACCTTGTCCATCAGTCCTCACAAAAATGCCGCATGGCTGAATGAAATAGGGATCCGTTTTGGTGAACAGATGGGCGTGCCGTATCTGGAATCCGATTTCAAGAAAAACGGCGGCTATGCCAGATCCATCGTACTTTCCAGAGAATACGGCCTGTACCGTCAGAACTGGTGCGGATGCATCTATTCTAAAAAAGCAGCGAATCCATAAAAAAATGCCGCAGATACGCAGAAAACGTATTTGCGGCAAATTTTTTATTTTCGGGTTTCCCAAATCCAGGACAGCAGGGATTGTACGTGTACATTCCAATATCCCCAGCCGTGATCTCCGTCCGATTCCTCATAATGGAAATCCGGCCAGCCGATTTTCTGCAGATGATCACGCATGGTGATGCTGTGGTCGTATATAAAATCGCTGTAACCGCACCACATCAGCAATTTCGGCAAAGGTCTGCCGGAATCAAGGAGTTTGGCGGACAAAGCAAGCAAATCGTTTTTGCTGTCCGTAAATTCGCTGTGTGTTCCAAAAATATCCGTCCAGTATGTATCATTGTCATTGGCAAGCCCGCTCTGGAAGGGCACATACGCACCGGAAAAACCGTATGCGGCACAATACTGTTCGGGATATGTCAGCGCCAGAGCATATGCCCCGTAACCGCCCATGGAATTTCCTGCAATGTAGGTATCCTCACGTTTGGTGGAAATTCTCGGGAAGAGATCGCGGCAGATGGCGGGAAGCTCTTCGCCGATAAAGGTTCTCCAGTTATTTCCGCATACGGCGTCGGTATACCAACCCAGACCGGTGGTAGGCATTATAACCGCCAACCCGGTATTTTCTACATAGCGCTCAATGGAAGTCTGACTGCACCATGTATCCTGACTATCCCCCATGCCATGGAGCAAATACAAAACCGGAAACGGTTCTTCGGAATGTGCATCGGCAACACGGGGAAGGATGACATTCATTGCTGTCTCACAGTCCAGAACAGAGGAATAAAACTTTACTTTCAAAAGTGCCATATAATCTCCTTTACTTTGCGGGAGGCAGAAGAATCAAATATGCGCGGTTCCCGTATCCAGCAGAACATCCACCGGCTGACGGATTTTCATGGAGTCCGGCGTGACAGCACAGTCGTACGCCCAGATCTCCACCCCTTTTGCATAAGCCTCTGAAAGTGTACGGGCAAAATCGGGATCTGTCAGATCATTCGGTGAAAAACTGCAAACATCCTGCATCTGAATCACAAACAGTACCGCACAGCGATACCCTTCACCTTTGGCATGGATCAGTTCACGCAGATGCTTCGTCCCTCTTTGTGTAGGCGCATCCGGGAAGAATACCGCACCGTCCCTCTCCAGCGTAACCCCTTTGACTTCCACGAGCATACGGAAACTGTCGTCCGTGATCCGGAAATCCATGCGGGATGAACCGTAGGAGGCTTCCGGCTGAATGGTAGCGGAGGGAAATTGTCTGCGGAGGAAAGACAGCGCCGCTTTGTTCGGTGCCTGACTGTCCATATTGATCAGCCGCTCCCCTTTACGGACTGCGATCAGATCATAGGCAGTTTTCCGTTTGGCGTCTGCCGGTGCTTCATACAGATGGACCAAAGTCCCGGGAATCAGAAGCTCTGCACACCGACCGGTATTTTTGACGTGACACACAACTTCCGTACCGTTCAGCAGTACATGGGCAATGAACCGGTTGATTCTCTTAATGAAAACAGCTTCTCTGATGCGCTCAGAAGGATACTGCATCAGAACTGGCGAACGGTTCTGTCGTCGATCAGAGTAATGCCTGCGTTCTGCAGAACAGCGACAGCGGCATCGTTATCCGGCACACGCAGAACCACATAAGCCTTGCTGTTGGTGTGGGGAATTACGAATGCGTACATATATTCCACAGCTACATTGTTGTCGTAAATCACCTTCAGGATGGAAGAAAGTCCGCCGGGGGTGTCGGGGATTTCCACTGCGATAACATCGGTGATGGATACGATCATATCAGCTGCTGCCAGGACTTGTTTGGCTTTGTCGGTATCACTGACGATCAGACGAAGTACGCCGAAATCCTGGGTATCCGCTACGCTGAATGCACGGATATCGATGTTTTCCTTGGCGAGAATATCGGTCACGGTATACAGTGCGCCGTTTCTGTTTTCTGCAAAAATAGAAAGCTGCTTGATGGTCATTGTTCGTTCCTCCTTTAAGTGTTGTACAGATTACGCTTGTCGATTACGCGAACTGCTTTGCCTTCGCTGCGGACGATGGACTTTGGTCCGACGATGCTGACTTTGGCAAGAATACCGAGCATTGCCTTGAGAGCTTCGGTAATTTCGGTTTCCTTCTGGGTCATAGCACCCATGGTATCGGAGAACAATTCGGGCGTCATTTCCACACGTACTTCCAGAGAGTCGGTTACACCCTTACGGTCAACAACGATCTGGTAGTTGGAAGTCAGACCCTTGGACAGCAGTACCTGTTCGATCTGGGACGGGAATACGTTGACACCCTTAACGATGAGCATATCGTCACTGCGTCCCATGGGTTTTGCCATACGGATATGGGTTCTGCCGCAGGAACAGGGAGCGCTGTTCAGTACGCAGATATCCTTGGTACGGTAACGGAGCAGGGGGAAGGCTTCCTTGGTGATGCTGGTGAATACCAGTTCACCCTTGGAACCTTCGGGCAGAACCTCGCCGGTATCGGGGTCAATGATTTCAGCGATGAAATGGTCTTCGTTGATATGCATGCCTGCCTGTGCTTCACATTCAAAGGAAACACCGGGACCGGAAAGTTCGGTCAGTCCGTAAATATCGTATGCCTTGATACCCAGTCTTTCTTCAATGTCGCGGCGCATTTCTTCCGTCCACGCTTCCGCACCGAAGATACCGGCTTTCAGCTTGATCTTGTCGCGCAGACCGGCTTCGTGGATGGATTCCGCCAGATACTGAGCGTAGGAAGGTGTGCAGCAGATGATGGTTGCCCCCAGGTCGGTCATGAACTGAAGCTGACGTTCCGTATTACCGGAGGACATGGGCAGCGTCAGAGAACCGACTTTATGAGAACCGCCGTTCAGACCGGGACCGCCGGTGAACAGACCGTAACCGTAGCAAACCTGGACAACATCTTCCTTGGTACCGCCGACAGCCATGATGGCACGGGCACAACAGTCATCCCAGAGATCAATATCGTGCTGGGTATAGAACGCAATTACGCGCTTGCCGGTAGTACCGCTGGTGGACTGAATACGTACACATTCGGAAAGCGGCATGGACATCAGTCCGTAGGGGTAAGCATCTCTCAGGTCATCCTTGGTCAGAAAAGGCAGCTTGTATAAATCGTCACGGGACCGGATATCGCCCGGCTCCACTCCACGGTCTTTCATTTTGTTGCGATAGTACTCACAGTTGTTCCAAACATGATTTACCGTCTTCACAAGACGTTCATCCTGCCATGCGCGGATCTGTTCTCTCGAAGCGGTTTCAATTTCTTTCTGGAAATATGCCATGGTATGGGTTTCCTTTCCTGTATGTAATATAGTACAGCATTATTGTAACAAAAACATAAGGGAAATGCAATAGGAAACGTAAAATTATACGTGGAAATTGAAATAAAAGTAACAATATTTGGCACCATATGCAATATATACATAGGAATTGAATAATTATTGGATATGATCACATCCTGAAGAAAAAGAAAGAACTGCCGTATTCCGGAATTTCTTCCGGTACACTTATATTATATATTACATTCCTGTTCGAATTCAATGCACATTATCATAGTCTCTGTCCGAGATAAGTAATGGTGAACAAAAAATATACATTTTTAAAGATAATTATGCATAAACGGTTCTGGTGCTGACAGATAAAATTATATTCCCTTACAAAAATAATTTTGTAGGGGGATATTTTTATGTCTAATTTCCATTCCAATTACAACGATATTCATAGAGAAATCGTTATTACTGACTTTACAGATGAACAAATCGAAGAATTATTGAATGTTCTGCAAATTAAGAAAACCGAAAAGGAAACCACAAAGCCTCAACTTACTAAGGAAGAAAAGGCATTTTTCCAATGTTGTAAAGAGCATAGAAGTTATGTCAATGGCAAGGATTTGGATACTGTTGTCTGCCCTCATTGTGGCTCTGTTAAGGTTATCAAGTATGGAACAATCACAGGCAAGCATAAAAAGAGCAAAGGCAGACAGAGATATTTATGCAAAGATTGTAGCAAGACATTTGGAGATACCAACGGTACAGTTGCCTTTCGCTCTAAACTGTCTGTTGCTCAATGGATTGAGTTTATCAAGTTGACCATACAAGGTGAGAGTTGCCGTACCATAGCAAAAGAACTCAAAATCAACAAGCAGACCGTACTCCACAACAGACATAGGATATGTTCTATCCTCCTTCAGTTCGTCAGCAATCAGGACGATTTCAAGAGTTTGGCAGAGAGTGACGAGTATTACTACCCGCTGTCCTTTAAGGACGTTAAAGACCCTATGTTCTTCTTGGGTACACTCGGCAGAATGCCATATACCCATAGGAGCATTGAGAACAAAGAAAAATATGTTGAAAAGCAAGGATTTGATACTGAGTTCTTGCATACCCTCCACAAAAATGCAAAGTTGGTTAGAACTGAGTTGTTGAACTATGTTCGTGAGAAAGACTTGAAATCACAAGAGAAGTTTTCCAATGCTCTGAATGGTATGGATACAAAGAAAATTATTGAAGTCTTGAATACCCTACACGAACAGCAGAAGAAAAAGAGGGGTATCAGCAATCAGCAGGTATGCTGTCTGTCTTGTGTGGACACCAACAATAACCACTTTTTGCAGAGTGTTTGTGTCGGCAGAATACAGCCTACCCATATCGAGCAGACCCGTGTTCCACATTTCACCGATGATACTGTTTTGGTTACAGACAGCCATAGAGCATATAAGACAGTAGCTAACAAGTACAAGATACCCTTAAATCAAATCCCAAGCGGAAAACATACAAGCGGTGGATTTCATTTGGGGCATGTCAACGGCTACCATCACAACATTAG
>JAFUKI010000118.1 GCA_017467815.1 Clostridia bacterium | reverse complement strand
CGTTTTCCAACCAGTGTTTTTTCTCCAGAGCAGCCGGTGACAGATGCCCGGAATCCACAAAAAACTGATTTTCCATATTCTTCACTCCTTCATCACGCAGAAAACCGGTCAGCGGGTCAGACGCAGAAGCGCCGCGGGTCAGCACTCGGCCAAGACCGGACAGATATGCTTTTCGTCCCGCTTCGATTGCCTGGCGGAAAGCTGCCGCCATCAAAGGCAGATCCCCGGCAGTTGCCAGAGCGGTATTGGCCATGATAGCCGCTGCCCCCATTTCCATGGCTTCACAGGCCTGAGACGGTCTGCCAATACCGGCATCTACAATAATCGGCAGGTCAATCTCGTCAATGAGAATCTGGATGAACTCTCTGGTGGCCAGACCTTTGTTGGAACCGATGGGAGAAGCCAGCGGCATGATGACGGCTGCGCCAGCATTCACCATATCACGGGCTGCGTTCAGATCGGGATACATATACGGCATAACCACAAATCCCTCTTTCGCCAGAATTTCGGTAGCCCTGATGGTTTCCTGGTTATCCGGCAGCAGATACCTGGTGTCACGCATGATCTCCACCTTTACAAAATTGCCGCATCCAAGTTCTCTGGCAAGACGGGCAATGCGAACAGCCTCATCAGCAGTCCTTGCACCGGAGGTATTGGGCAGCAGGGTGATTCCTTCGGGGATATAATCCAGAATGTTCTCCTGTTCTCTGGTGTTGGCACGGCGAACTGCCAGAGTGATGATCTCTGCACCGGCATCCCTGATGGCAGCTTCAATGAGCTTCATGGAATATTTGCCGGATCCGAGAATAAAGCGGGAATGGAATTCATGACCGCCGATTACCAATTTGTCGTTGTGAACCATAATAAAATCCTTCTTTCTTATACTTCTAATTCGCCTGCAAGAATCCGCAGAACCGTATGCGCCTGATGGGCGGCACATAGCATGACACGGGGAGCAACCAAACCGATGCTGTCAGTCACGCCGCTGGTCTCGTCTCCGCAGAGATAGAAGCGCTTCATTATTTTTCTTGTATGAATGGCATTCGGTGTTCCCGTGCCGGCCATACCGGAAGCGGCAACCAGATAACAGTTTGGTAACTGCTCCAGTACACCGTTTACCAGCATCGCTTTTGCTTCTGCGGTATCAAACGCTTCACAGACCACATCTGCATCTTTGAGTACAGAAGCACAGTTATCCTCCGTGATGCGCTGTGTTACGGTTTCCATTTTGATGTATGGTGCGATTTCAAGGAGATTTTCTGCAAGAGCTTCTGTTTTGTATTTACCGATCTGGGACGCCTTGTATTGCTGACGGTGCAGGTTTGTTATATCTACACGATCAAAGTCTATCAGGATCAGTCTGCCGACACCGGTTCTGGCAAGGGCTACGGCAATATTGGATCCAAGTCCGCCAAGGCCGCAGATCGCTGCCGTACCGGCTGAGAACCTGTTCTGGAGCTTGCTCCCATGGCGTGCGTGCAGTGCAGCATACCATTCTTCTTTTGTCGGGATCACTCAACCACCTCCTACAAAACTGACGACTTCCAGACTGTCGCCATCTTCCAGAACGGTTTTGTCATACTGGGATCTGAAGACAATTTCACCATTGCGTTCTACCGCAATCCGTCTGGGATCATACTCTGTATCCGCAAGATATTCCGCAATTGTCTTGCCTGCGATTTCCAGTTCCATACCGTTTACTTTTACCATTTCCACACCTCCTGGAATAAAAAATACGGGAATTCCGATCTGGAAATACCCCGTAATCCTTACAGTAAGTTCCCTACGTTGGCATTATCCAAATCAGGTGACGGGTTCACTTTCATGAATCCCGAAGGGTCGAAGGTCACACCTTCCTCTCAGCCTGTGCTACAAGCTCCCCGCTATTCAGTTGTAAACAAAAACAGGAGACACCCTCTCCGGAATGCCTCCTGTAAAAAATCCCTGTATGATGACTTCCTACGGCGGCATTATCCGCATCAGGTACCGGGTTCATTTCCATGAATCCCGAAGGGTCGAAGTTGGATTACTTCCTCTCAGCCTGCCATGACAAGCTCCCCTGTTTTTATTTGTACATATATTATACGCTTATTTTCCAAAAAGTGCAAGGCCCGTTCCGAAAAAGTCACAAACAGTTTAAATATTGCACCCTGCCCCCGGCTGTTCGGGAATCTGCCGGTGAAAGTAATGAACGCATCCGTGTAAAACAGTAATTTCGGTGATGCGCTGCGGATAGCACAGGACAACATGGACGCACAGAATTTTTATGGCTGGAACCCGGCCTTCGATAAAACAGCACAGCGGCGCAGCCAGAAATAAAGTATATCTGTACGGCACCGGCCACATCACAGAAGAGGCTGCCGCAGGCAAACGTTTTGATTCAACGTTTCAAAAGCTGGCTGCCGCATTGGGGAAATATATTCCTCGGTGCGGCAGCCGCTTTTCTTTTGGAACTCTGTGTACCGCCTCCGATACGGGAAGACTGTTTTCTCTGTTATCCCTGTAGCGGAGAAAGTATTGGCATCATTGTCTCTTTGTTATGGATATTCTGTACACAACTGTATCAAAATCTCTTGTAAGTCAGAAATGGGCGTGTTATAATACTCATATACAGAAAAGGAGGATGCCATATGACAAAGCCGAAACATTTTTACACCAATATAGATATCAATTCTGTCGTGACTCCCTTTCTGAACAGTGCTTCGATGGAAGACAATATATCGGAAAAAACGCTGTATCCATTTGTGGACATATATGCCGATACCCAGATCACCGATGTGCTGTTCGACATTTTCTGTCAGTATTCCG
>JAFUKI010000016.1 GCA_017467815.1 Clostridia bacterium | reverse complement strand
TTTTGCGGGGGGTATGTGGTATGATTATTGCGCAGCCGGGCGAAAGTCTGTAGGAATAGCCGTTGGTCTCCGCTTTGGGGGGAGAGGAGACGGGTGATGGCGGATACAGGGACCTGTTCAGGTGAGATATGCGGCTGAGAAAGAAATAGGATTACATAGACAATAGGCTTTTGTGAAAAACGGAGGAATGGTGTGAAACCGAAAAAATTGGGAAGATCGGTTTCACACCGGATTGGTTTGTCGCGCGGATGCGACAATGGAGGATTATTATGAAAGAAAAAGCGGTAAAAAGGCTTGTCAGTGTGAACGTATCGTGGAAACGGGTGATTCTGACGATTGGGATGTTTATATTCGGACTTGTGGCATCGGGTGGGGAATCGTTCCTGGGTACATACCCTTTCGGCTTGTCTGCGGCAGCGGCAGTATCGGGTTTTACGGGAATGGCGGCGGTGTCTCTTGGGGCGGTGCTGGGTTCTCTGCGCGCAGGGGGATTTTTGTCGGTAACGACACTGCTGCTTTTTTGCGTCAGATGCGGCCTGTCGCTGTTTCTGGTATCGGAAAAAGGAGCTGTTTTGGGTCGGGCGTTCCACCGAATCCGGGAAGAAAACGGAACATTCCCACCGGGCGCCCTTCTGAACTGGGCGGAACAGCACCTATGCCGGGAATCCATCATGATCCGTATGTCACTGGCGGCGCTGGCATCACTGGCGGCAGGGGCATGGGCAGTGGTGGACGGCGGATATGTATACTATGACCTGGTCGGTGCCATCCTTGCGGTTATGCTGTCTCCGGTGATTACATATGGATTCTATGCCGCCCACGACCGGTATATGCGTTATTCACCCTTCAGAGAAGCCGGGATTCTGCTTCTGGCTGCCGTATTTACGTATTCCTTGTCGGGAATCGGTATTCCTTTTCTGGAGCTGAACGCAGGACAGGCGGCAGGTTTTGCGGCGGCGGTACTGAGCGGCTGTTCTTTGGGTGTTGCCAAAGGCGGACTAATGGGTCTTGCCTGCGGAATCCTGCTGGAGCCCATCTATGCACCGGCTTATGCATTGGTGGGAATCGCCTGCGGTGCCGGATCCGCCTATTCCAGACCCCTTGGCTGTGCTGTTGCAACGGCAGCAGGGGCGGCGTGGGGCATTTACACGGGCGGATACGACGGACTTCGTGCATTGGCGCCGGAATTCCTGTTGATGAGCGCGATACTTATGCCCCTTTTGTATTACGATAAACTAAGGATCCCGGCGGAATGGCTGGGGCAGATGCCGGACACGCGTCGGCTGGAAAGCGCGACACTGGCGGAAACGGTGTTGAAGCAGCGGGAAAAACAGCTGTCGGAAATGGCAGACAGTATGCAGGCTTTGTCGCACGTGCTGGACGGGGTGGCGGAAAAACTGTCGAAACCGGGTCTGCGAGAGATGCGCGACGTATGTGAGGGGTGTTTTGCGCCCTATTGCAGCGGATGCGGGAAACTGGAGGTGTGTCAGGAGAAGGAATATGCGGAATTCAGCGGCATGATCGGGGAAATGGCATCCCATCTGGTACGGGACAGCGGCATTCCGGCGGCAGCGATCCCCCCGAAAATAGCCAGCCGGTGCGCTTCCATCGGACGGATTCTGGATGACGTAAACACCACAGCCGCCCGGTACATCGGCGAAAAGCGGACGGGGGACAAACTCCGGACTGCGGCGGATGATTATTACCTCATGGGCGCGCTGCTTGCGGAATCTGCTATGCTGGAAGCGGAGGAGGGTACGCAGGACAAGGAGCTGACGGATCGTTTGTCGAAGCTCCTGCGGTATCACGATTTTCATGCCGGAAGCGTAGCGGTATACGGCGGCAGGCACAAGCGTATCTTCGTTCATGACATAGACTTATCGGAGACGAGGATGGGCGGCGAGGAGATACGGCATCTGTTCGGAGAAATGGCGGGGATTCCCCTGTCCACGCCGGAATTTTCCCTGGACGGACCGGTTCTGTCCATGCGGATGCACTCCATGCCCCTGTGCGCTTGTGAATATGGTCAGGCGAACCGCGCGGCATCTGCACTGACGGAGGAGGCGGTACTGCCGGAAGACAAGCCATCCGGGGACACGGTCTGCGCATTTGAGACGGAAGGAAAGCTGTATATGCTGATCTCCGACGGCATGGGCAGCGGCAGAATGGCGGCGACCACATCGGGGATCACGGCGCTGTTTCTGGAGCGGATGCTGTCTGCCGGTGCCGGTCTGGAAGTGGCACTGCGGATGCTGAACAACATAATCCGCGCCGGTACGGGCGAATGTTCCACGACGGTGGATCTATGTGAAGTGGACATGGTAACGGG
Source organism: Clostridia bacterium (assembly GCA_017467815.1). Classification (GTDB taxonomy): domain Bacteria; phylum Bacillota; class Clostridia; order Oscillospirales; family CAG-272; genus UMGS1696. The sequence goes on along the minus strand of JAFUKI010000016.1, from coordinate 33,419 downwards.
AGAGGCACGTTTTGTGAAAAGCGGTGCGGCGCCGTCTTTTGTGATCCGCGGTGAAAGCCTGTTCCGGCTTCAGTCCAAAACGGTCCCCATCGGCATTCTCCGTGCGCTGGATGCGGAAATGATCCGTTTCACCATCATGCCCGGCGACACGATCGTCATGGTGTCCGACGGCATCGCCAGAAGCTTCGAAGAATGCACCTGGCTCCTTGATCTCCTCTCCGCCGACGAAGACGTCCGCACCGCCCACCCTGCCGCCGCCGCCGAAAAAATCCTCACCACCGCCGCCTCCCACGGTGCCACCGACGACATCACCGCCGGCATCATCCGGGTTACAGCGGGGGAGTAGGGTTTTTTTGGGAGTGTTTTTCGCAGGGGAGGGAGAAACACTTTTTGATAAAAAGTATTTCTCCCTCCCCTGCACCCCTCCCTCTTTTCAAAAAACTTTGAAAATTTTTTGGGGGTGGGATTAGGTTATTATCATTTTAGTAGGTTCTAATTGTTTGTTACACCTCATCCGTCTGCCTAAAGGCTGCCACCTTCCCCCACTGGGGAAGGCTAAACAGTTTGTGCGATTGGGGAGAGATTGTTTTTTCACCAGTGGAGTTGTGTTAGGTTTGGTTTTAGTTGATGTCTGTTAGGAAAACTTTAAATATAACCCGTGGATTACTATATCACGCACCCAAGAAGCCGGCGTGGGTAAGTTGAAGTTGCTACGCAACTTCAAGGGTCTCGGTGGTCCCTGATTTTCATCTCCACGGAGTTCGATTTATCGAACTCCCCTGATGCTTTGCAACAACAATATCCCTATCCACAGCACCACCTGCGGGAGCCAATCCCCATCCAGAGAACCCAAACTCCACCCATCCAATAAACCCCTCATGAAAGTTTTTGCTGATTTCGCATAGCGAAATCAAGCTTTTATTCAAAAAGCGACCCCGTCTCCCCGTTCCCCCAAAATAAAAATCTTCCACCCAATAGACTGGATGGAAGATCGTTTAAGGCAGTATTTCTTCGATTTCTTCGACAGTATATAGAAGCTGCAGAGCTGACAGAAGGGCGTTGGGGGTCATGTCTGCGGGGAAGCCGATTTTTTGGCATAAGCGGTTGCGGCGGTCTGCGGCGTCGGGGGTGCCGGTGAGACCGAGGGTGTATAGGTCCGCTTTGCTGATGGCGCGGCGTGCTGGTGCAGAACCTGTCTCATTTCCCCCAATGAGATGGGGATGTACCTGGGCGAATCGGGCGAACAGGGAGCGGAGAAGGGTATTGTCCATACCTTCTACCCCAAGAAATCCTTCTTTGGATGCGTGCGCTTTTCGTTTTTCCTTGCCGTGAATCTGCGGCGTGTACAGATCGAATACCTTTTCGGGCGGCAGACAGCTTTTCAGGTGACTGCGGATCACCTTTCCGGCACCGTCACTGTCGCAGAGCAGGATTACCCCCTCTTCACCGAGCCGGCGGATCAGCGCCATCTTCTCCTGATGCTTGAATATGCCGAATCCGTCCGTGGTAAGAATGACCCCGTCAATGACCTGAGAAAGCCGGGCTTTGTCGTACTTCCCCTCCACGATAACCGGGATACGCAGAATGATCTTGTCCATATTCCCCTCCAGAACCTATGCGGTAGAAATACAGATTTTTACATCTGTTGTGTTGAACACGAATTTTACAATGTACCGATCAGACGTTCAATGGGAATATACCCCATCGACAGGGATTTCAGCTGTCCGTCGGCTTCCAGGCATTTTTCCAGTGCATTTTGAAAATAGCCGCTGTCCGCCGATTCAGCCGCGCGGTAATAGATACCGGCTCTGTATTCGTGCATTTTCATAGCGGCGGCAAAATCCCGTTTATCCCGACCTTCTTCACGGAACACCGCGGCAGCCGCCAGATCGGAGTACACCTTGATGATCTGCGCCATCAGCAAAATGGGATCCTCTTTTCGCCGGATGCGCAGGGAGAGGCAGTCGTATGCCCCCTGTCTGTTGCCTTCCAGAAGACAGTTTGCCAGCTGGAATGCGTCTTCTTCCGGTGTACGGGAAACAACAGCGGAAACAGCGGCTTCGGTAACTTCAGTCATGCCATGAGCAGCCGCATACGCCCCCACCTTGGCAAGTTCCCCGGACAAACGAAGCATATTCCGCCCAACGGCATTGCGGATCATCCCCCCCACGGCAGGCGAAAGCGTCACGCCGTAATCCGAGAGGTGCCGTTCCATCCATTTCTGCAGTCTTGCATCGGTCTGTTCCGGAAATTCCACCGGCGTCAGAACCTTGGAAAAGCTGCGCAGCAGTGCGGAAGGCCGCTTCGCCGTGCCTGCATCAAAGGTTCCGGCAGGAAACGTCAGAATGAAAACCGTGTCCCCGGTGTCGGCGAGAATACCCAGCGTTTCCAGAAGTAAAGTACGTTCCTTCTCCTTCATGCCATCCCCATCCGGGAGAGAAAGCTCCACCAGCTTGACGTCCGTCATCATGGCAGGAGCAAGCAGGGCATCGGAAAGCGAAGCAGGCGTATAATTTTCTTCCGTGAAAACAAACCGGTTAAAATCCGCCATCCCCCCATCGGGAAACAGCATCTCCCGCACCTGCTTCAGCGTATGCTGCTTCAAATAATCCTCTTCCCCAAAAAACAAATACCCCCCCGGTACCATATTCCCTTTTAAAAAATCCGTATAAATCATGGCATACTCCTTTGGGTGTTTTTCTATCTTTTTTTCTTGGGGGAAGGAGGAAAACTTTTTGATAAAAAGCTTTCCTCCTTCCCCCAAACCCCCATCCTCTTTTCAAAAAACTTTTAAAAAAAGGGGATGGGACAGAGTGATGTTGGTATCATTTTTCAAAGTTTTTGCGGAGGGGGCGGGGGAGGTGCTTTTTTCAAAAAGCGTCTCCCCGGTCACAGCTTTCAGTTTTTCTTTTTCAAAGCCTCCACGGTGCCGTCGGGGCGTTTGATGGAGGTGTTGTCGAGGATGCCTCTGAAGTTGGCGCGGAACTGTTGGAGATATTCCTGACGGAGCTTGTCCTGTTCGATTTTTTCTTCGGGGGTGAGGCCTTCGGCTTTTGCTTTGGCGGCGAGTTCATTGATTCTTTTGAGACGATCGGTCATGGTTGTATCCTCCGGCTGCCGTGTTTATGCGGCGAATATATAGAAATTTATTGAAATGTTCCCATGTGAAAATGTGTTCCCGGATAAATGACGCCTTATATAAGGCTCCCTCCGGAAGGGAGCTGTCGCCTTTGGCGACTGAGGGAGAGTGCGTATACGAAATAACAGCAAAACCGTATAGTTACGCAGGCTCCTTCCGTCACGCTTTGCGTGCCACCACCTTCTCGGAGGGAGGCTCTGATGCAACGAATATCAGTGGAAACATAAACGGTAATGGGGAGATTGAAATTGTTGATGGTATACCTGCAGTACGGGCGGACGGTAAATTCCGGGAATTTCTCCTGTTGTCATGGGCTGATTCCGCCGTGCTTCATGGGTATGCATAGACAGGTTTGGCTGTACATAGTATGTTCCGTGACGGGGATCTTATTTCTGCCTGTATGAATCCGGCTGTCGGCGGGCATACTATGTGCGGTACATATAATTTCCTATATTATACTATAGCAGAAATGCTGCCGTTTGTCAATTCTTTTTGAGGAAGATGGCTGCTTCAGACGGTTTGAACAGCACGAATATCCCACGCGGAAAGGAGGAAATTTGCAGAAAAATACTATGGAAAATTCCGGTGATAAAAAGAAATACCTTGCCGGTGCCGCAGATATTGCGGTGGTGCTGGCGGTGGGATCTGCGGCGGCGTTTGTGTTTTTCCGGTGGATTGCCGGGGGGATACTGCCGTTTCTTGCCGCATTTGCCGCAGCATCCTGTATCCGTCCGGCGGCGGTCTGGATGCATAAGCACAGCAGGGGAAGTCTGCGTTTCTGCAGTCTGACGGCGGCTGGGGCGGCATTGTGCGGGATCGGCGGATTTTTGATCTGGGGCATCGGGAAGCTGATCACCCAGGCAGGCGCCTTTCTGAAGCAGGGGATGGAAACTGTCTCCAATGCCGGAAGCTGGCGGGATCTGCTGCCGGAGAAGATTTTGGACTGGCTGGATCACTGGTTCGGTATCGGCGGTGATTCCGGAAAGGGACTCGGCGGATTATTTCCCGGGAAATTGTTTTCCGAAGAATCGGCGGAAAAGGCGGCAGATGCCCTGTGGATGGGCGTACAGGAAGGACTTGGCGCATTGGCAGGCTGGCTGACCGGTGCTGCCGGGGCATTCATGAGTGCCTTGCCGGGACTGTTTCTCGGGTGTATCATCGCTGTTGTGGCTGTATTTTATCTGGCGGCGGATACGGGACGGGGACATATCCGGGCGGATTTTTTTCGTCTTCTGCCGGAGAAACTCCATCCTTTTGCGGGAAAAGCGGAAGGGTTTGCCGTGCGGATTTTCCGGACAGCAGGGCAGTATATCCGGGCATACGCGGCGCTGGGGAGTGTGACGTTTTTCATTCTGTTTGCCGGATTTTCCGTAATGGGGGTACGGTACGGGATGGTGTGGGCATTTCTGACAGCACTGGCGGATCTTCTGCCGTTTATCGGATGCGGATGCGTACTTCTGCCCTGGGCGGTGTGGTGTTTTCTCACCGGAGAGGTATGGCGCGGTATCGGACTTTGTATTCTGCTGGTGGTGAACTGGCTGGTCCGGCAGTTCCTGGAACCCCGGATCCTGGGGAAAATGATGGGCGTCCACCCGTTCTGGATGCTTACCGCCATGTATCTGGGACTGAAACTGTTCGGCATCGGCGGAATGGCGGCATTTCCGGTTCTTCTGGGCATACTGGGCAGCCGCACGGGTGAAATGGAAAAATAGCATATTCCGGGCGAATTTCAAAATCCGACTTGACAAACACCCACGAATATGATATACTATTCTGTGTTTCCGAAAGGGCCATTAGCTCAGTTGGTTAGAGCTCCCGGCTCATAACCGGTCGGTCCAAGGTTCGAGTCCTTGATGGCCCATGGGTATATAATTGAAGATTTGCAGGGGGGAGAGAAGCTTTTTGAAAAAAGTTTCTCTCCCCCCTGCACCCCCCTTGTTTCAAAAACTTTTTGGGAAGGGGGATTTTTTGTTTTTTGGGGTTATGTTGGGGTGATTAATGTTGTTAATGCTTTTCGCTGGTCTGCGGTGGGTTCTTTCAGTTTGCCGTTTTTCAGAAGTGCGGTGATGCAGTGGAGCAGGAACCAGCCGTCGGAATGGAATACAAACTGCAGTTCGTACTCCCGGACTTTCCGCAGGTGTGACGGAACGGTGTTCAGGGATGCCCGGACATACGGTTCTTTTAAGGTTTCGAAATCGGTCTGGTGTTTTTTCTTAATGCGTTCACCGATGGCTATCAGTCTGTCCCGGATCTCCCTGTCTTTCAGAATGATGATCTGCCATACAGATGTAAAGTAACCGTCGTAATTCCCGTGGGTTTTGATATAGCCCCGTTCTGTAAGCCAGGCGTAATCGTGTTTGGACAACAAGTTATGCTTTTCCCAGTTGAAAAGTGTGACGGTTCTTTCATGTTCTTCCGAGATTTTTCGCTCCGTTATCGGTGATCTGTCGGACCACTCCGAGTCGATCTGCCACATCATCTGATGATCCCCGTTGTTCCACATAGGTCCGCACCAGTTTTTCATATATACATAATCATCCGGCAGAACCATATCATCCGGCACTACATCCGCGTGGACGATATTATACCCGCCGTCCGGACGAATGACAGCAACTTCATCGAAGGTAATGCGTTCATCCATCAGCTTTTCCCCCGACCATGCGGTAATATAGGGAATCAGCGACCACAGCAGGAAGTTTTTATCCCGCAGCGGTCTGTCATGTGTGGAGCCGGGGAGCATATGATTGCACAGAATGCGCTCATCGTCCAGAAGACCGCTTTCCATCAGTTCATCATACAGATCATTGGCGAACAGATCAGCCGCACGCTTGTACATCCGATCCTGCATGGTAAGCAGTTGTGCAGTCGGCTCGCCGATGATGAAGTTGACGATATACTTGTCCTTCTGCATCTGCAGGAAGCCGTACTCCTCCAGAAATTCCACCTCAGCCTCCACATATACCGGGGAAACGCCCAGATCATCGGCAATCTCATTCACTGTCTTTGCCGTATTCCGAACACTGTAGCAGATATTCTGGGACAGCGTGGAACGGAAGAAGTCATCCGTGGCTTTTGTACCGGCGGAACCGCAGAAGCCTACGGAATGGAATTTTATCGGATTGAATTTCAGATCACTTGCTTTTCTCATGGTATCCATACCTTTCTTCAGCTCTTTTTTTGCTTCAAACAAGTGCCACTTGACCGTGCCGAGAGGAATACCCAGTTCCGCCGCAATATCCGCCTGTTTGCGTTTATCAAAATAATACGCAATGATGATTTTTCTCTGCATCCGGGAAAGATAAGCGATCTCGCTCCGCAGACGACAGAGCACTTCGGTATTGTCAACGGTATCCGGACCGGCACAGGGATCCGCAATCCATTCCGCAACCTCATCAATGGAAACACCGACCATACTTTTTGCGGTATCACGATAATAATTGCTGAGCGTGTTATGGGCAACTGTCCAGATGAACTTACCCATATCCCGGACATCCTCTCTGACAAGCAATGCACGGAACGCCTTTAACGCGATCTCCTGCGTCAGATCTTCTGCATCGTGTTCGTTTTTGCATCGTTTGAGTGCAAAACCGAATATGGGTTTCAGATATTCTGTTATGTGTTTTTCGGCATCTTGTCTGTTCACTTGTGTGTACCTCGTTGAAAGCTTTCACTTATATAGACACCAAAATCTCAAAAGGTTGGAAATTTTTTTGAAAAAATTTTAATGTATTTACGAAATGTATGTTTATAACCAAAAACGGGAGGAGCAAGCCCCTCCTCTCCCCCAAAAAAATCTCATTCAACAGACAAAGCTGCAATATATTCTTCCAGGCAGACGCCGGAGTCGTGGATTTTTTTTGCGTGATAGCGGCCTACGTAGCGCCAGTGCCAGGGTTCGAAGCTGATGGTGGTGAGGTGGGTTTTGTCTGCCGGGAAGCGGAGGACGAAGCCGAACTTCCAGGCGTTTTCCATGAGCCACTCATATTCGTCCGAGAACTGGAAATCGGTGGAGAAGGAGGCGTCGGTTGCCATATCCACTGCGAGGCCGGTCTGGTGTTCGCTGGTGCCGGGGCGGGTGGAATAGGTCAGAACGATCTGCTCCGCCTGTTCTCTGCTCAGGTTGGGATCTGCGGTCATTTCGTTGTTGGTGTAGGTTTCAAACAGGATCGCCTGATAATTATACGTGCGGAATCCGCTGTTGACCTGCATGGTGGTGAATCCTGCGGATGCCATTTCCAGAAGCAGGGCTTCCAGGGCTTTGCAGGGGTATTCGCGGAGGGTCTGCATGGAACGTCCGCTGGCGGTGGCTGCCACATCCATCAGATCGGTCGGCTCATAGGATGAGGTCAGGGTGTTTTTCGTGTTGACCAGCATCAGATAACTGTCCCGGTCAGCGGGGTTCATGTATTCCTCGTAAGCGGACAGATCGTTGACGAATTCGATGGTGTATTCCTCGCCATCTTCGCCGCCGGTGATCTGACCGGGCAGATAGGAGGAACCTTCGTCCACGGTTTCCAGGGGTTCATTGGATTTCAGACGGAAGGACGCGTCCAGATACTGTAAGGTGCTGGTATCCGTATTGTCCGGATCCGCGATTTTTGCGATGGACACGGTGTTCTTGTCCGTTTTCAGGGAAATATTTTCCATGACATCGGAAATAAAGTCTATACTGATCCAGACCTCTTCGCCGACCAGCTTGTTGGTGCCGTCCAGGTGGACTTCCTGACCGTTGACCACAGCGGTATTTTCGCCGGTGGGGAAGGAGACGTATTCTTCTTCGCCTGTACCGTCGGAATCATCGGCTGCGGATTCTTTGAACAGGAATCTCCGTTCAGCCGCCGAGCCGGTTTCCGCCATGCCCAGATATGCGGCAAGGTCATTGAAGCAGAAATAGTACACGCCATTCTCATATGCGGTTTCAAAATCCGCCTTACGCACCTGCGCGCCGCCGTATGTATAGGTGATCTTGGTTTCCTCCACGGCATCCGGCGTATGGTTGAACAGGATCCAGATCAACCCGCAGACCAGCAGTACGATGATGGCAAATACCACGCCGAATACAGCCAGCCTTCCCAGAAAAATCTGTCTGTCCCGGGCACGCTGCTTCTTTTTCGCCTGCTTCTGCCGCATTTTTTCGACCTGTTCTTCCCGGCGCCGGCTTTCCGCATAGGCACGCTGTCTCGCCTGATACGCCCTGTATTCTTCTTCCGTCATGCGCGGCCGTCTGAGATCCGATCTCTGTCCGCCGGCATAGGCGTTGTTTGCTCTGTTTCCATTGTTCGGACGACTGCTGCTGTTTGCTGGCTGCCGCCCGTTTGTTGTTCTCTGTCCATTCTGCCTTTGTCTTGGCGTATTTTGCACGATCATTTCCTCCGATCTGCGTTTTGGGGATGGATTTGGATAGACTTGAATCGTCAAAACGTATCAAATTCAAACTACAGGAGTTCCGGCTTTGCCGGTGTTTTTCCGGACTGCCAGATAATCTTCCAGAATCAGCCGGGCGGAAAGGGCATCCACGGTTGCCTTGCGCTTCTTTCCCTTTACATTGTTTTCCGACAGGATCTTGTGGGCACTGACGGTGGTAAGTCTCTCGTCAAACAGTACGGTTTCGATCCCGGTTGCTTCCGCCAGTTCTCTGGCAAATGCCCGGCACTTTTCGCTCCGGGGACCTTCCGAACCGTTCATGTTCCGGGGATTGCCCACTACGATCAGCTCTGCCTTCAGCTCCAGCATCTTCTCCGCCACCATAGCGAGGGCTTTTTTGTAGCTGTCCGCCTGAACGCATCCGGCTTCGCTTGCCATCATTTCGTACTTGTCACAGACGGCAATTCCTGTTCTGGCATCGCCAAAGTCAATTCCGGCGATGATCATTCGGCACTTTCTCCTTCTTCAGCGGCAGCCTGCTCCTGGTTTCTCTGTTCATTGCGGTTTCTCGCAAAAGCGATTACTTCCGACAGGGTGGGAACGGAGGGAGAAGCGCCTTCTCTGGATACGGAAATACCGGCAGCACATCCGGCGAAGTCTGCGGCTTTGAGAATATTGCCTTTTTCCAGATACCAGTAGGTCAGGGCAGCGGTGAATACATCCCCTGCGGCAGTGGTATCCACAGCTTCCACCTGTTCTGCCGGGAAGGTGTAGTATTCCTTGCCGTCGTAGAGGAAGCATCCCTTGTCGCCCAGCTTCAGGACGATGTATTTGGCATCCACCATGGAAGCCAGTTTGATGCAGGCTCTCAGGCAGTTTTCTTCGGAGTTGGGGGTAATACCGGTGAACACTCTGGTTTCGGTTTCATTGGGAGAGAAAACTTCCACTTTACCCAGCTGCTCGAGAGGGAAGTCCACATTGGCAGGACCGGCGTCGATGAACACGGGAATACCGGCAGCATTGGCGCGGCGTGTGGCTTCGATGATGGTAGGTGCGGGGATCTCCAGCTGCATATACAGCGCATCGGGGTAGCAGTTGAAGGCTTCCTCTGTGTCTTCGGGGGCAAAAGCAAAGTTTGCGCCGGGGTATACAATGATGCGGTTTTTGCCGTTTTCTTCTACCAGAATGGAAGCAAGTCCGGTGGGATGATCGGGGTCTTCCAGGATATAACGGGTGTCGATGCCTTCTTTCTCATAGATGGAGATCAGGCGTCTGCCGTTGGCGTCCTTGCCCAGTTTGCAGACGAACACACAGTCTGCGCCCAGCCTGGAGAAAGCGATGGCACTGTTTGCGCCCTTACCGCCGGGGATATAGCTGTAGCCGCTGGTGTCTTCCACTACGGTTTCACCGGAATAGGGAACACGGCGCATTTTCTGTACAAAATCAATATTGGCACTGCTGATAACAAGAACACGCTTTTTGATCATATCTTTTCTCCTGTTATTATATATATAGTAAGAACATTTTCAACGGAAACCGGACGATACAAAACGGCGCATTACCGGATTGCATCATCCAGCAGGGTGGCATTTTTGCTGTTGGGGAAACAGGTGACGTCGTAGATATGCTGATTTTTGCTGCCGCGGAACCGCAGGAGCAAGTCACGCTTATCTTCTTCAAAACGACCGTCCACCAGGTATTGGGTAGCGGAAAGCAGGGCATGGACGCCGGCATCCTTTTCCGCCATACCGAGCAGGGCATCCAGCGTATAGCCGCTGTAGGTCATCACATCCATCCCCCGTTCTCTGGCGCATTTTCCGATTTCGGCAAGCTCTTTGGCGTACAAAAACGGCTCGCCGCCGCTGAAGGTCACGCCCCGGATGGAGGGATTTTTGATGAGATTTTCCCAGATGCGGGTGGTAGTGGTAGAAAATCCGCCTTGGGGATCATGGCTCTCCGGATTATGACAGCCGGGGCAATGATGGGGACAGCCCTGTACAAAAACAACAAAACGCAAACCGGGTCCATCCACGATCGACTCCCTGACGATCCCATACAGACGAATGGGCATTTCGGCAGGCGCGGATGATGCAAAAAACCGATCTGCGGAAGAGCGAGGGGTAACGATCATACCGATTTCACATCTCCCAGTATTCTAATCTATAAAAAAGTATCCCGGATACAGAAAAACTTCTCTATATTATATTATCGCATATTTGCAGTATTTTGTCAATTCATTTCCCAAATTCTTTACAATACCGCCATGGGTAGATACACCCTACGGAAAAATAAAAAATCCGAAAAATTTGAAAAAAGGTATTGACAAATCTGAATTTTATGTTATAATATTATCAAGAATAAATCCTAATAAGGATTAATTCAAAAATAATAATATTTGAAAAGGGGATATAAAATATGAAAAAGTGGAGATGCACAATTTGCGGAGAAATCGTTGAGGGAGAACAGGCACCGGAAAAATGTCCTCTGTGCAAGGCACCGGGCGAAAAGTTTGAAGAACTGGCAGAAGAAAATATGACCTGGGCTGCGGAACACGAAGTAGGTGTAGGCAAGGCAGAAGGCGTACCGGAAGAAATCATTGAAGGTCTGAGAGCGAACTTCAACGGCGAATGTACCGAAGTAGGTATGTACCTGGCAATGGCAAGAGTAGCATTCCGTGAAGGCTATCCGGAAATCGGTCTGTACTGGGAAAAGGCAGCATATGAGGAAGCAGAACACGCAGCAAAGTTTGCGGAACTGCTGGGCGAAGTAGTGACCACATCCACCAAGACCAACCTGGAACTGAGAGTAGCTGCAGAAAACGGCGCAACCGCAGGCAAGTTCGACCTGGCGAAGATGGCAAAGCAGCACAACCTGGACGCGATCCACGACACTGTACATGAAATGGCAAGAGACGAAGCCCGTCACGGCAGAGCATTCGCAGGTCTGCTGGAAAGATACTTCGGCAAGTAATTGGGTATTGAAACGGGAAGGCGGAAAACCTTCCTGTTTCTGACTTCAGCACAACCCGGCAATAGCGGCGATTTGTTTGATTTTCGTTTTCATTTGAGTCAACTAACAATTTAAGGAGAAAAAATATGAAAAAAAGAACAATACTATCCATCGTTTTATCTTTGCTTGTCATGGTTCTGGTGCCGGTATTAACCGTATATTCTGTATTGGGCGCAGACGCACTGGGACTTATGTACATCTATATCATGGTTCTGAATCCGATAGTATCCATCGTGATCGGTATACTTTCGGGATGGGGCGAAAAAACGCAGTGGTATCTCCCGCTTATCAATGGGGTAATTTATCTGATTGGTTCTGTTGTGCTGATGGATTTTGATATTACATGGCTGATTGGTGCTGTTGTGTACTTTGTTCTGGGTATTGCAGCTGCCTATATTACCAATGCGATCAGAAAGCGTAAGGCTGGGAAATAATCCGTCAAAATATAGGATAAACCGAGAGGGAATGGCTTCGGCTGTTCCCTCTGTTTTTATGTGGTTGTAAATTATGGGGAGCTTGGGTTGAAATAACGTAGGATTTGTGATATACTGATGTTGTATAAGGGTTTGATAAACATGAATATGGCGAACAGTTGAATAGAGCGGAGGGAATACACGATGAAGCATACAGAGAGTATTATGACTTTTGATTGGGAAATCATTCATGAATTGACAGATAGAAGTGTACTTGGAACTGATGGCATAAGTGTAAAAGAACCGAGAAGAAAATCAAGAGCCATTTTGATAAATGAAGATGGAAAATATGCAGTCATGTATGAAGCAAAGTCTGATATCCATGTTTTACCGGGGGGCGCAATCGAAGACGGAGAAGATGAAACTTCCGCAATAATAAGAGAAATATTTGAAGAGACAGGCTGTACCTGTGATACTATTGAGCCATTAGGGATTGTTTCTGAAAATAGGTATCATGCCGATGTTACATCTTTATCATATTTTTTTATAATACACACGAATACCAAGGAAAACGTTTTGCATTTAACAACAGAGGAAATAGAATTAGGAACAATCTTAAAATGGTGTACACTAAATGAAGTATTTCATTTAATTAGAGATGTTGACCATGAAACGAATCAAAAAAGATTCCTGCAAGCCAGAGATTTGTCGGCACTGAATGAATATATTCGAAAGTTTAATATATTCGATATTGTCTAATATATTGTAATTTGTGCTTACTTTGAAAATATTATAATACGGAGATAATTATGAACGAGAAAAAGTTTGACAATAAAGGAAATGTATACAAAAAAGGGCGGCCGTCTTATCCTGTACAATTATTTGAATATTTAGTCAATGCTAAAGTTATACATGAACAGCTCTCATTGGCCGATATCGGTTCTGGTACAGGAGTGTTTACTTTGCAGATATCATCCCATATTAAAAAAATTTTTGCAATAGAGCCTAATAAGGATATGAGAGATACAGCAGAAATTGCCTACAGAGATTTTGCTAATATTATTTCAGTTAATGGTACAGCCGAATCGACTACTCTTGAGGATAAATGTGTAGATTTAATTACTGTGGCTCAAGCTTTCCATTGGTTTGATAGACAACTATTTAAGCAAGAATGTCAACGAATATTAAGAAAAGACGGAAAAGTGATACTTGTTTGGAATGACAGGGATTCAAACGCAGAGATTATCAGAGATAATTTTGAAGTGAACAAAATATATTGTCCAAACTTTAAGGGTTCATCAGACGGGATAGATTTTTCTAAGGAATCTTTCAAGAATTTTTTTGAAGGCGACATTGAATACGTAGAGTTTGAGAATAACCTTATGTATGATAAGGATATATTTATAGCCCGCAATCTATCCTCCTCTTATTCACCGAAATCTGCAGATGATTGCTACAACAAATACGTTGAAGCAGTATCAGAATTGTTTAATAAATATAGTGTAAATGGATTTGTGAAGTATCCGTATATCACACGCTGTTATATTGGTAAAGTAGATTTAGAGTGATATACTGATGTTGTATAAGAATCCGATAAATCCCCACCGGAAGGAGAGAATATGGCAAACATTGATATCTATAAACAGTATTTTTCAGCCGAATGTACGTTTGCGGGCGTGGAGCGTCACGGTGCCGCGGTGTGGCTGAACGCAGAAAGTGACAGCGGCATGATCCGGTATGAAGCAGGCGTGACTTTCTTTCCCCATGCGGATGCAGAGGATTTTGCCATAAGCTACGATGCCTGTGCGGTAAAGGAGCTTCTGCACACCAAAGGACGCCGTTCCAAAAAACGGGATGAGCAGTATCTGGCGCAGGTACAAACCGCGGCGGATGAACTGGCTCGCTCCCTGAACGGTATCATCCATTGGGACAAGCCGCTGAACGAGGCGCAGTACGGTTGATATGGAGAAAAGAAAAAGCGGAGGTTTTTCAAAAAGAACCCCGTTTTGATAAAAAATACAGAATGCAACAGACCATTGCTTGCCAAAATTGCCGGAATGCTGTATAATTCTTTCCGGAGGTGTTCGTATGAATAAGGTAAGCACAACTATAAAACGGCTTCGGCTGGAAAAGGGAATGAATCAGGAACAGCTGGCGGAGAAACTCCATGTGACCCGTCAGGCTGTGTCCAACTGGGAAACGGGGAAAACACAGCCGGATATCGAAATGTTGACAAAGATTGCGGAAAAGTTCAATGTTTCCGTGGAACGGCTGATATACGGTAAGGAGATCAGAGAGACAAAGAATGAATCCGGCGTGATCCGGCGTACCTGGGAGTGGGGGAATTCCCGGCTTTCCCTGACTTTCTTTCCGGAAAGACTGACTCTGGCGGGAGCGATGCTTGCGATGGTAGTATCCTATGTCAACTGGCATTCCATCGGCTGGGCGATCCTTCATGGACTTTTGAATTGGGGGTACATTCTGTACTACATCATCCGTTGGTAAACGATTGTAAGGAACATCCGGTATTTGACGGGTGTTCTGTTTGGCTATGGAGAAAAGAAAAAGCGGAGGTTTTTGCCTCCGTTTTTCAATTTTTCGATTGTTCGACAAGTTGGGATTTGTTTAGCAGCACTATTCTTTCTCAGGCGGTTTAACGGATATCAAACTGCCGCATTTTTCACATGGATAAATTCCATCTTTTGTTCGGATGATTGTCCTTATGTGACCACCATAAATAATTGCATTGCAATTTGGACAACGACGTGCGTTTCTTATACTCTGGATTCCCAATGCAGTCAGAAATATAGCAATACCCACAATCATCAGTAAGATATCCAACACATCCAGATAATCCCGCAAGAGTATTGCTGCAACAATACTGCAAAGAGAAAGAATATAGCATACCCACTGTATTTTCCTCATTTTGTGTTTTCCCTCCGTTTCACATATTGGGATTTGATGAACTTTTATTATATGCTATTACAACTTCCTTGTCCTTCATTTCTGAAGCTTTAAGAATAATAATTACCGCATCATCGTTCCAGGAAATAGAGGCAATGTTGTGTTCACTCGCATTTGCACCGTCATCGCTGAGTTGAGCAGATACACGCTTGATAATTTTGCCATCGCGGTTTTTGAGTGTCAGCCTGATATCCGTTGGACCAAAAGGCCATTGTGGTTCACCCATTTGCTCAAAAACAAGTGAATATTCTCCGTCGGGGCTGGTGTAAGCTGCAATTTCCTTTGGATGCATAAAGTTAAATGTTCCGCTCCAAATGGCACTAATAAAAAGATAAGCTCCAATTATTATAACAACAGCAATCGATAATATTATCAATACAATTTTCCTGTTTTGTTCATATCTTTTATTCTCTTCGTCAAATTCAGTTTTATCGAACTGTTTTCACATATCAGGTATACCATAAGTATGCCGTTTTTCAACTGAGTTGATATGTTGGGATTGACTAAATGCAGTGGTAAATGACTTCCTTGCCATTCTGGTGGGCATAATCTATCTCTTTACGAACAGACTCTCCAATATATCCATCAATATTCAGAACATAAATACCATCACTGATATCTATTTTTTGATAATGCGCACGCTCAAGAGCCCTCAATTCTTCCGCCGTTGGTTTGGCATCAACCACAGTATAAATGCATTGTAGAATATTATATCCTTTTTGTGTTTCAAGATAATAAGCAACTTCCTGCATTTCTTTTTCAAATCGCATACTACCACATAATGTATATGTTTTCATTATATGTCCTCGTTAAATTCAGTTTTATCGAACTGTTTTCACACATATCCAGTATATCATAAGTATACCGTTTTTTCAATCCGTTGCCGCAAATCCATACAGAAAAAGCGGAGACCTAAACTTCCGTTTTACTATTCAACTGTTCGACAAGTTGGGATTTGCAGGGAACGATTTAACACAATGCTCTATTGTATCTCGTTTTCAAGTTCAAATATTGGAAGGAATAGTTCGTATGAGCCGAATCGATATGTCGCATCAAATTTCGCCAAAGCGTCTTTCAGCTTCACAAAATACGGTTTGACCGTAGTAACATCGGAATATAAATCTATCCTTATTTCGTTAAATGCCTTGAGTTCATGGGTCACTCCAACCTTTTTTTCATATGCGTATCGGTCAAAATAATCTACCGCAATGTAAAAATTCACTACCCCATGCTGATAAGATAGAACATCATTCGTTTCTTCATAATGTTCCCAAGCATCTACTGCCATTTCCGTATATTTCAGAAAGTCTGATAAATACTCATTGTGCTTTTTTTCAGTAAAATAGTGTTGAGTTCCATAAAAAGTACAAACTGCAAAAACAATAATTATCCCGATAGTGATAATTGTTTTTTTCACAAAAACACACTCCTCCATCAAATCCCAATTTGTCAGTTTATTATACCGAGTCTGATCTTGTTGTCAAGTTCCCACAAGGCAACCCTGTTGCTGTCATATTTCAGTCTTTCTTTTGCCGTGGAATAACCCACCCATTCAAAACATCCATGTTCATGGGAAATAGAAATATCCTCACTTTGCATCTCAACCGCAAAGCAATATTCGGGAATTACAAGGCAATCTTCTCCCCAGATAGTTCTGGCATTCTTAAAACACTCCGTAGCAATACTGCATTTTGTTTCCAGTTCCGTAAAGTGCATTTGGGAAGATATTCCCGCTTCCTCAAAGGCTTCCCTTTGTGCAGATACAAGGGGTGTTTTGTCCTCATCTTCTCCGCCGCCTGCAATAAATTGCCAGCATTCATCCATATCACTTCTCTTGAAAACACAATATAAGGTATCATTACCGCTCTTTTTATAGGGGATCACTAACACCTGGTATTTTGCTCTTGCCATACTGTATCCTCCGTCAAATTTAGCTAATCGATCTCTTTTCACATATCCGGTATATCATAAGTATACCGCTTTTTCAATCAGCCACCGTAATCATACACGAGTGTTTTCCCATTCCGACCGCAGTAAACTGTACATACAGGCATCCACAATTCCCTTGTTGTTCCAGTCTGCCTGACGAAGGGTGCCCTCGTACCGGAGTCCGCATTTCTGCATAACCAGTCCCGAATTCGGATTGTTCGGGTCATGCTGGGATTCTATCCGGTTTACACCCACTTCCGTAAAGAAAAAGGGAATGATGGCTTGGAAGGCTTCGGAAGTATAGCCGCGCCGCCACCACCGGCTGCCGATGCAGTATCCGATGTGGACAATATCCAGCTTTTCGTTCTTCCCCACAACGCTGATGGAACCGATGGGTTCGCCGATCTCCTTCAGAACGATCGCCCACTGGTAAAAATCGGGATCTTCATATCCCCGTACCCATTCTCCCAGCACCTGTTTTGTTTCTGTAATGGAGGATGCGGTCTTCCAGCGGAGAAATTCCGTGACTTCGGGATCGCTTTCCCAGTTTCTGAACATGGCATCCGCATCGTTCATGGTAAACGCCCGCAGCACCAGCCGGTCTGTTTCTATGGTTTTTGTTCCTTTGTGGTTCATATTGTTTCCTCCTGTGTGAGAACTGATGGATTTGTATAGTATACCACGGAGAGGGCGGTTTTGCAAAATAAACGGAACTGTCGGTCAATGGACAGAGGACGGTATCCCCGATCTTCCATTATATTGGAACAGGGGGTGTCGTGCGAAACGGTATCAGCGAATTTTCTCATGGATATTCCTTTTTTATATATCAATCAGGGGGTCAGTATCCCGCCAGACCGAATTCCGTCCGCAGTACCTCCGCCAGCCGTTCATCGCTCATGTTTTCCTCCAGATACGTGATCTCCGTACCGGTGAAAATCTTATGGGTGTGTCCGTCAACCGTTTTTCTGCCGCCGGGGATCTTTATAGCGACCATTTCTGCTTTGTTGAAGGGGGAGTCGGGGTGTTTTTCGCACCAGAAGGAGGTGGGGACAAAATCGGTTTCGTACTGATGTTCCGCAGTGAAGCTGATGAACTGCCGCCACTCGCCTTTGTGCAGTTCCCAGATGACCCAACCCAGCTCCGGATCCTGTTCAAAGCGGTAGGTCTCGCCGTTCTGCTCCTGCACTTCGCCGCAGATCAGCTTCAGAGGACGCCGCGGCGCGATATTGCCGAAGCCGATGTCTGCCATGCAGTCCATTCCGTCGATGGTGACCAGCAGAATCCGGTGCCGCCGGAAGGGAATTTCCGCTTCTCCCCGCAGAACACGGGCAAAACAGCTCCGCACCGTAAAACCCATTTCCGCAAGCATATAGTGAAGCAGGGCATTGGTCTCAAAGCAATAGCCGCCCCGATGATTTTCCACGACTTTGGTATAAACGGATTCGACATCCAGTGCAAGGGGTCTGCCGGCAAGGATGTCCAGGTTTTCGTAAGGGATATGCAGCACACAGGCTTCCTGGATCTTGTCAAGGCATTCGAAGGTATGTTCGATTTTTAAGTTTTCCAACCCGATCCTGGCGAGGAAGGCGTGAATTTTATTCATATGAGTATCTTCCTTTTTATGGAGTATAGTTACATTATAGCACAGCGGATGTTTTTTTACAAGATGCAGATGTTTTCACCTGCGGCAGCGGGATCTGCTTGGGGGGATCTGTTGATTTGGTTTCATATTGCCAATGCTGTTTCCCCTGATTCTCTACCATTGGTTTAATGATTAGAAATATGTCTAATCACTATTGACAGAAAGTGATTAGATGACTATAATATAAGTGTAGCGGTGGGGAAGCAAAGTAAGCGAAGCAGGACGTGAAGCTGTTCCCCACCCAAAAATCCTTTGAAAAGTGGAACCAACCACTTTTCATCCCCTATGGGGAACAGGATTTTTCATTCATATTGACAGAAAGCAGATTGCAGAAAGGAGATATAACATGACAGCACTTGAAATCGATAAAGCACTATATGATATTCATAAAGCCATGTATGATGAATGTCAGGCGAGGCTGAACGCGGTGCCGGCGGAAAACAAAAGTGAACGCAAGGCATTGATCGTTGAGCGTGAGATGTACGGTCTGTGCAATAGGGCAGGACTGCTGTGGCACACGACAGGAAACAGAGAAGGTGTTCTGACAACCAGACAGCATATCATCGGGCAGATCCTGGAGAAGTATCCGCAGCTCCGGGAAGTATACACCGGACTGGATGAGGATGAAAAAAAGATGTTCATCGCGGCACTGCAGGCGGAGATTTATATGCGGGATCAGATTGTGAACGGGTACTATACCGAATACGAAGCCGCCAAAGCCGCTGGGGATGAGAAAAACATTTTCGAGCTGCGCATCAAGATCGGCGGATGTGAGAATGTGTTCAAGGCATGGGAAGCGTGGCGTGCGGAGTATAACGTGTATCCCGGTATGTTTACGGAGGGACTCAGATGAAGGAAAAACTTGCCCTTCTGAAGCTCCTTGCGGATGAAACACGGCTGAAGATTCTGAATCTTCTTCTGAAAGAGGATTCCTACGTGGAAAAGATCGCCTGTGAACTTTCCCTGACCCCGGCGACCATCTGCTACCATCTGAAAAAACTGGAATCCGCCGGCGTGGTAAACTGTTCCCGCTCCCAGTTTTACATGATCTATTCCCTGAACCGGGAAATGTTCGACAAACCCCTGTACGAATGGATAAAGAAGGACGAACCCGTTCTCGATACCGAGGAAAAATACAAAAAGGAAGTTCTCTCCCATTTCTTCAAATACGGCAGACTGACCCAGATCCCGACCCAGCGGAAAAAGCGGGAAATTGTACTTGCGGAAATCGGAAAATCCTTTGAGAAGGGGCGGAAGTACACGGAAAATGAAGTAAGTGAAATCATCCACCGGTTCCATGAGGACCACTGTACCATCCGCCGTGAAATGATCGCCTGCGGTATTCTCATCAGAGAAAAACAGACATACTGGCTGAATGAACAAGAATGAACAGAATTCTGATTGCGGAAAAAATCAAAAAATACCGGGAAGAAAACCACCTGACCCAGGAATAATTCGGCAGGCGCATAGGTGTAACGGCGCAGGCGATTTCCAAATGGGAGAGAAGCGTATGCTACCCGGACATCACCTTTCTGCCCCGGATCGCGGAAATTCTCACCTGTTCCGTGAACGACTTTTTTGCATGATGATGCAGAGGTGAACTTTGCAGAAACACACGGATCTGCGGTAATCCGGGAAACGATGTATTTTAAGGCACGATAAACGATAGGATAATATTCTCAAAACTTACAATAGACACGGACACAGCAGTGCAGACAGAACAGCAGATTTGTCGCACTGCTGTGGTTTTCGTACGGTTGTTGTGGTTTTGATTGTGGAGACATATTCTGTCTTTTCATAAAGTAAATGCTGCTGTGCGGAATTTTTTCCATCCGGCTATTGCAATATTCGGGGTAAATATGGTATAATATGATATTATAGTGTTTCTATCTATAATTTAAATACTTTCACGAAAGGAATTGTTCCTATGAACCTTACTTCTGTCCGCACCCTGTATCGGGATATGGATTCCGTGGATAAGGACCACGTGGTTGTCGGCGGCTGGGTACGCAACAACCGGGACTCCAAAGCATTCGGCTTTATCGTTCTGTCCGACGGTACATTTTTTGAACCTGTCCAGATCGTTTATGACAATAATCTGCCCAATTTTGCGGAGATCTGCAAGTATAATGTAGGTTCCGCCATCATCGTGGAAGGTAAGATCGTGCTTACCCCCGAGGCAAAGCAGCCTTTTGAGATCCACGCTTCTTCCGTAACCCTGGAAGGTGCTTCTTCTCCCGATTATCCCCTGCAGAAGAAACGCCACACCATCGAATATCTCCGCACCATCTCCCACCTGCGTCCCCGTACCAACCTGTTCCAGGCAGTATTCCGCGTACGCTCCCTGGCGGCTTATGCCATCCATAAGTTCTTCCAGGAAAGAGATTTCGTGTACGTGCATACCCCGCTGATCACAGGCAGTGACTGCGAAGGTGCCGGAGAAATGTTCCGTGTTACCACCATGGACATGGACAACCTTCCCAGAACCGAAGACGGTGCTGTTGACTGGAGCCAGGATTTCTTCGGCAAGTCCACCAACCTGACCGTTTCCGGACAGCTCAACGGTGAAACCTACGCTATGGCGTTCAAGAATATTTACACCTTTGGACCCACCTTCCGTGCGGAAAACTCCAACACCACCCGTCATGCTGCCGAATTCTGGATGATCGAACCGGAGATCGCATTTGCGGATCTGGCGGACGACATGAAGCTGGCGGAAGATATGCTGAAGTATATCATCAACTACGTTCTGGAAAACGCGCCTGAAGAAATGGCGTTCTTCAACCAGTTCGTGGACAAGGGACTTCTGGACCGTCTGGAAAATGTAGTATCCTCCGATTTCGGTCATGTAACCTATACCGAAGCGGTCAAGCTGCTGGAAGAAAACAACGACAAGTTTGATTATAAGGTATACTGGGGCTGCGACCTCCAGACCGAGCATGAACGCTACCTGACCGAGCAGGTACTCAAGCGTCCCGTATTCGTTACCGATTATCCCAAGGAAATCAAGGCTTTCTACATGAAGCTGAACGAGGACGGAAAGACCGTTGCCGCTATGGACTGTCTGGTTCCCGGCATCGGCGAGATCATCGGCGGTTCTCAGCGTGAAGATGACTTCGACAAGCTGGACAAGCGTCTGGACGAACTGGGCTTGGAAAAGGAATCCTACGACTTCTACATGGATCTCCGCAAGTACGGTTCCGCACGCCACGCCGGATTCGGTCTCGGCTTCGAAAGATGCGTCATGTACCTCACCGGCGTATCCAACATCCGCGACGTCATCCCCTTCCCGCGTACTGTTAATAATTGTGAGCTTTAATTTTTTTGGATTTTTTTGCAGGGGAGAGAAACTTTTTTGAAAAAAAGTTTCTCTCCCCTGCACCCCTCTTTTCAAAAAACTTTAAAAATGATATGTATAGAGGTATGGGTGGTTCTCTTTCATTTCAGCTGCATCGTGCAGTATGGATGAGGGAGAATGGGATTTGTTTTTTTAGACGAAGTTATTGACCTGATGCCAACGGAGGTAGATTATGAGAAAGAATGTTGGGCCTAAGACATGGATGTTTCCTATGCCGGTGCTGGTGATTGGTACGTATGATGAAAGCGGTGTTCCCAATGCCATGAATGCGGGATGGGGGAATATTTATGAAGAGAACAAAGTGATTCTCAGTATTGATGAAGATCATAAGACTCATGAGAATATGAAAAAGACCGGTGCGTTTACGGTAAGTTTTGCTACCGAGGATCAGATCGTGCCCTGTGACTATGTGGGGATTGTTTCTGCCAACAAGGTGCCTGATAAATTTGCCAGAGCCGGATTCCACGCTACCCCCGGTACGTACGTAAATGCTCCCATTATCGACGAATTTCCCGTAACTCTGGAATGCAAACTCCTCAAATGGAACGAGGACGGAATGTGCATCGGCGAAATCGTAAACGTCAGCATCGAAGAATCCCTCCTGACCGAAAAAGGCAAACTGGACGTGGACAAACTCCACCCCCTCTGCCTCGACTGCTTCACCCTCACCTACCGCACCCTCGGTCAGGTAGTAGGCAAAGCATTTTCTGACGGGAAGAAATTGAAGTGAGTTTTGTTTTGTTTTGCGGGGGAAGGGGAAAAACTTTTTGCGAAAAAGTCTTTCCCCTTCCCCTGAAGATTTGCGAAGCAATTCTTCGACCCCCACATCCTCTTTTCAAAAAACTTGAAAAAGGGGACTGATATATTACTGTATAACCTGATAAAATAGGATAGGTGCCGAAGAATCTTTTGTAAATCTTCGGCACCTGTTTTTTCTGACAGTAGCATTTTTGGTGTTTTTTCAGTTTTTCTTATACTTGTCCATCTCCAAAAGAATCCGATACAGATGTTCCTGTTCTTCTTTGGTTTTAGAGGAAAGAAACTCATAGCAGGCAAGCGGAATATCCTCACTTCCGTCACCCATCCTTTTCGCTGTTTCGGGAACTTTATAAAATCCCAGACACATTGACCGTCACAGCAGTCACCAAGCCCCCCATCCCCTAAAAAAACAAAAAAACGGAGACAAAAACCTGCACACACCAAATCCCTATCCCCCCATCCCCTTTTCCTAAAGTTTTTTGAAAAGAGGGAGGGGGGTGCAGTTGAGAATTGCTGCGCAAATCTCATGAGGGAGAAATACTTTTTCGCAAAAAGTGTTTCTCCCTCCCCTGCAAAAAATCAAAAAATCATTTTACAAAACAAACAGCTTTTCGGGGCGGATTATGGGTTTGTCGTCGATTATGTCTGTTTTTCCGAGGGCGAAGAAGGTGTCTTTGTGATACAGGCGTACCAGTTTGCCGGGGGTGTCCAGGTGGGTGCGGATTTTTTTCTGGTACAGTTCGGTACCGCCGCGGATGAGTTTGGCGTGAAAATCTGCCAGATGCACTTCCGGGAGGTCGGTGAACAGTGTTTCCACCGGCTTGGGGAGGGTCAGGCGTTCTTCATAGGTCATTTCTTCCAGCTGCGCCACGGTGTATGCCTGATCCAGGGTATATCCGCCGGAACGGACGCGGATCAGGGAGGACATGACCCCACCGCAGCCCAGTGCCGCACCGATATCCGCGCAGAGTGTACGGATATACGTTCCTTTGGAACAGGTTACATCCAATATGTATTCATCCGGTTTTTCCGTGGGGGTGCAGGACAGGGCGGCGATCTCCACTTCTCTTGGCTCTCTGTCCACTTCCTTGCCCTCACGTGCCAGATCCACCAGCTTCTGTCCCCCCACCTTGATGGCGGAGTACATGGGCGGGATCTGCATGATTTTCCCCACAAATTTTTCACATACCGCGGCAACTTCCGCTGCATCGGGCAGTTTTTCGCAGGAGGACAGCACATTTCCCGTAATATCTTCTGTATCCGTGGTCATGCCCAGACGCATACCGGCGATATACCGCTTTTCTCCTGCCATCACGTATTCCGATGCCTTGACAGCCCGTCCGATCAGAATGGGCAGTACACCGGTTGCCATGGGGTCCAGCGTTCCCGTATGTCCCACCTGGGTGGTATTGAACAAACGGCGGCAGATGGAGATCATGTGGTGGGATGTGACACCTTCGTGCTTGTTTAACACCAGAATTCCCGACACTTCCGCCGGTCTTCCTCTACTCATATAGCATTACCTCGTTCTGTACGGCATAGTATATCGGCAGATCCTACCGACAATTATGCCAATGTGTCCGGCATTTCCGCATCGGCAAGGGCTGACAGGAATGCTTCCACAACCATATCCAGCGCATCTTCCGGGGTATCTGCGGTAACGGTACAGCCAGCCGCACGCACGTGTCCGCCGCCGCCGAAGCCTGCGCATACTGCGGATACGTCAATATTCCCGTTTGCTCTCGCGGAAACTTTATACTGGGTGGGATCTGCCGCCAGCTGACGCAGGGACAGGCCTACCACGACCCCTTCCACGCCTCTGGGCGTATCCACAACATTACCGATTTCTTCCTCCGTCAGTCCCGCATCCGCCAGCATCTGCTGCGTGAACAGCACAACGCCCAGTCTGCCGCTGTCGTAGAAGCGCAGGTTCTGGATGGCGATCATCTGGGCGGTCAGTTCCTTCAGAGTACGCTGTCCGAACAGGGAACGGCACAGATCCGCGGTATCCATACCTTCGTCCTTCGCGGTGTTGATGACATCCACGAGAGCGGCGGCGATCATGTGGGTTTTGGGGGTGGTATTGGAGAATTTGAAGCTGCCGGTATCCGATACGATGGCGGCGTAGATCCGTCTTGCGGCATCGGGGCAGGTTTCGTATATGCCTCTGTTTGCGAGATTCGCGTAAATGTCGTAGAGAATCTCACCGCAGGCAGAGGCTTCGGCGTCGATATAGTGGGGTGCAAAGGGGGTACCGACGCCGTGGTGGTCGATCATGAAGTCGATATAGGGGATCATGGGTTCGAAAGCGCCCAGCTGCATGGGGGATGCCACGTCCACGGCGCAGATGATATCGTAATCATCGGGCAGAACAGCGGATTCCCTGTCGAAGGACATATCGTCCTGATCGGTCATCAGAAACCGCAGGCGTCTGGGAACATCGCCGGGGCAGATACACCGAGCCGTTCCACCGGCTGCACAGATCATTTCCTTCAGGGCAAATGCGGAGCCAACGGTATCGCCGTCCGGGTTTACATGGCTGATGATCAGTGCTTTGGGGGCGTCTTCGATGATGTCGCATATTTCCTCAAGAGTAATGGTGGGGTACTCATTTTCCCCCGTCATGTGCGCAGACTCATTCATCGTCGTCGTCCTCCCCGGCTTCTCCTGCATCTGCCGCAGGTGTGATGGATTTCAGAATAGCCGCAATGTCCGCGCCATGCTCAACGCCGTGGTCACGCACAAACTGCAGTTCCGGCGTGATCCGCAGATTCAGCCGTTTCGCCAGCTGACTGCGTACAAAAGGTGCGACGGACTTGAAGCCCTTCGTCAGCTCCTTATCGTCCACTTCACCGTACACCGAATAGTAGATCTTCGCATATTTCAAATCAGCCGTAACATCGCTGGATGTGATGGTAAGCATCGCCTCCGCCACCCGCGGATCCTTCACTTCCCGCAATATCGCCGATACCTCTTGCGTTACCGAATCATTGATCCGATTCTGTCTGTATTTCGCCATATTTCCTCCCGTTCATAGGATCTCTCTTAGTATTCCTGAAACAATCATCTTTATTATAACACATTCAACCTTCGTCCGTCAAGTCGGGGGGGACGGGTCGCTTTCTTGAAAGAAAGCTCCGCAAAGAACTTTCAATGGGGGGGGAGGATTTGGGATTTAGTTGGGTTTAAATCGTTAGGCAAGGTTCAGTTTACAGTGGGAATGTTGCTGCAAAGCATCAGGGGAGTTCGATAAATCGAACTCCGTGGAGCGAGCTCACAGGGGCCGCCGAGACCCTGTTCGCCACAGTGATTTGATTGGGTTTGTGATTAAGTTTGCTGACTATTAGAGTGAAGATAGCTTACAGTGGTAAGGGAAATTAACGATTTATGCCCTAAACCAAACTATATCGAGCACCCAAGAAACCGGCGTGGGAAGTTAGGGTCTCGGTGGTCCCTAACTTCCATCTCCACTACTTCTGATGCTTTGCAACAACTATATTCCAACGCACTGTACCACCTGCGGGAGCCACTCCCCATTCAGAGAACCCAAACCACACCCATCAAATAACCCCCTCATGAAAGTTTTTGCGGAGCTTTTTTCAAAAAGCGACCCCGTTCCCCCCGAAAAATTTCCATATGAATAAATTGTTACATATCTATTGACAGAGGCAATGTTTTGTTGTATAATGGTTGTGGGAAATGTAACAGATTGTTTACATAATGTTGGGTTTTTCATCATAATTCGAGGGGAGGTATGGACTGTGCTGGGGAAATGGATATTGGGTGTAATGACGGTGGTGATTTTGCTGGCATTTTTGGTGCCGTTTTGTCCGGATGTGCTGGTTTCTCTGGGCAGTGCCTCCGGGGGACCTGATATTACGGTGTTTTTGTGGATCGTGAATTTGGGGATTGTGGCGGCAGTGCTGTGTATTGTGCTGTTTTTGCTGTATACGATTGTGGATAGATCACGGAAACACTGAAGGGACGAACAATTATGGAAATTCTGCATACAACACCGGATTTTGTAATCTGCCGGAAGAAGCCGGGGGAAGTGTCCGAGCATACGTCGGATAAAAGCAGCCTGCCGGTGCTTCTGGAGAAGGCGCTGGGGAAAAAAGTGTATCCGGTGCACAGGCTGGACTGTACCACGGGGGGACTGATGGTGTTTGCGCTGACCTCTTCCGCGGCGGCTGATCTGTCCGCACAGATGCAGGACGGTCGGTTTCACAAATCGTATCTGGCGGTGGTGCATGGCGTAATGGAGGAAAAATCCGGTATTCTGGAAGACGAACTGTTTTTCGACAGGCGCAAGGGAAAATCCTTCATCTGCGATAAAAAACGGAATGGCACAAAAACCGCGCGCCTGCAGTATGCGGTCTTGGGCGAATCCGCAGAGCATGGCGGCATCAGCCTGTGCAAAATCGAGCTGTTTACAGGACGGACACACCAGATCCGCGTCCAGTTCGGCGGCAGAAAGCATCCCCTGCTGGGTGACGGCAAATACGGCAGCCGTTCCAACTGCAAAGACTGCGCACTCTGGTCCGCACAAATAAACTTTCAAATACCGGGCACAACAGAAACAGTCACCTTCACCGACACCCCACCCACCAACCGCGCATTCGGTGGGTTTGGGGTTGAATGATGGAGTTTTTAGCAGGGGAGGGGGAAACACTTTTTGCGAAAAAGTATTTCCCCCTCATGAGATTTGCGCAGCAATTCTTGAGATTTGCGCAGCAATTCTCAACTGCACCCCCCTCCCTCTTTTCAAAAAACTTTGAGAGAAAGGGGTTTGACGACAGTGATATGGACACTTCATGCTTGTTTCAGAGTGGGAAGTGTTTTTTCTTTTATGGGAATTCTATTCGACAGTCTTTAAATCAATTCTTTATTATCTTCTTTTTCTTCACAGGAATCTGTTGTGGTATCGGTACAGTCTGCGACATCTGCCTTCTCCGGCATTTCTCCGTATAACCACCGTTCCATAGCCGCTACGGTTTCTTCGGAAATGCCATGTTCAATCTGCTCCGTTTCGTCCAGCTCATCCGAACTGCCTTTCAGTTTTTCCAGAAACGCACATACCACACGATGCCGCCGCAGGAGAAATGCACCCATGGATTTTCCCGTTTCCGTCAGCGTGATGTACCCGTACCGCTGGAAATCCAGTAAATGCTGCATTGCCATGGACTGGGCCATCCGGGAGGCGGAGGAAGGGGTAACGTGGAGTGCTTCCGCCAGATCCCGTATCCGTACCGGTTCCAGTCGGGGACTCAGCCGGCAGATCATTTCCAGATAATCCTCCCAAACAGGGGAGAGGCGGTCGTTTTGCTTCCGATAATGGGATAATGTATAGAACCGATCATCCCTTGTGTCCGGTTTTTCTTCGCGCACAGTAACAAAAATCCTCCCTTATCATATACTTTCTGTGACAGAACTTTTCCGTGTCGGAACAAAGTTGCTTTGGTGCAATATATGCGTTCCGGACGGAAAATAGAAGGTACGGGGGATTTCCCCGGCAAAAGACAGAATGGAGATTACATGAGACACCGGAAAGAAAGAGAAGCCAAAATCATTGCTTCCGCGGCGGATATGCGGCCTGGGGAAAAAGGCGTTGTCACCTCCCTGGAACAGAAGGGCAGGGGCATCGAAAACCGACTGCGGGATCTGGGGATGACGGAAGGGTGCGTAGTGGAATGTGTGGGGATCAGTCCGCTGGGAGATCCGGCGGCGTACAGGATCCGGGGGGCGGTGATTGCTCTGCGGAAAAGGGATGCGGTTTGTGTTGCGGTAGCAGGAGACAGGGTTTGATGGAATACAGGTATCGGGTTGCACTGGCAGGAAACCCCAACGTGGGCAAAAGCACGGTTTTCAATACATTGACCGGACTGCATCAGCACACCGGCAACTGGCCCGGCAAAACGGTGGAGAATAAGACCGGCATCTTCCGCTGTGGGGACAGGGAATATGCCATAACCGACCTGCCGGGGACGTATTCCCTGGACGCCCATTCTCCGGAAGAAGCCATTGCCGGCGAATTTTTGCGGGGAGGGGAGGCGGACTGTGTAGTAGTGGTATGTGACGGCAGTTGTCTGGAACGGAATCTGCTGTTTGCCCTGCAGGTACTTTCGCTGACCGGGAACTGCGTGCTGTGTGTGAATCTGATGGACGAAGCGGAAAAACGGGGTGTGAAGGTGGACGGGGAGAGGCTGGCGGAGATGTTGGGCTGTCCTGTGGTGCTGTGTGCCGCCGGGGTGGGTCTGGGCATGGACGCATTGACAAAAGCCATCGAAAAAACCGTCGGGGCACCGCCCATCCCCCCGAAGACCTACGAAGCATACGGCAGGGATTTTGTCACTGTGGCACATACGCTGGCATCTGCCTGTGTACGCACAGCGGGATTGCCGGATGCAAAAGACAGGCGGCTTGACCGGATTCTGACCGGACGGATTACGGCATATCCCGTCATGGCGGCGCTGGTTCTGCTGGTGTTCTGGCTGACCATTCGCGGGGCGGGATACCTGTCGGCGTGGCTGGAGGGGGGACTGGGGTTTCTGGTAGGGTATACCCGGACACTGGCGGTCGGTGTTTTCGGGGAAGGCTGGTGGATATCCCTGCTCTGGGACGGGGTGCTTGCTACCCTTTGTCAGGTGATTGCGGTGATGCTGCCCCCGATGGCGGTATTTTTCCCCTTGTTTACGCTGCTGGAGGATTCCGGCTACCTGCCGAGAGTGGCGTTCAATCTGGATCGGCTGTTCCAGCGGTGCGGTGCCTGCGGAAAGCAGTCTCTTACCATGCTGATGGGATTCGGATGCAATGCGGCGGGGGTAACGGGGTGCCGGATCATTGACTCACCCAGGGAAAGGATGATCGCTGTACTGACCAACGCATTTGTCCCCTGTAACGGACGGCTGCCTCTGGTGCTGTTTCTGGCAGGCGCATTCTGTACAGCGGGACTTGGGATGGCGCAGGCTTCCGACGGTATGAAAGCGGTTCTGCTTACCTTATGCATCGTACTCTGCACACTGATGACGCTGGCTGTATCCGGTCTGCTGAGCGCATTTGTTCTTCGGGGAACCCCATCCGCCTTTACGCTGGAGCTGCCGCCGTATCGGATGCCGCGGATACGACAGGTGCTGGTACGGTCCGTACTGGACAGGACTGTATTTGTGCTGGGTCGTGCCGCCGCTGTTGCCGCACCTGCCGGGGGGATGATCTGGCTGGCGGGAAATATTGCCGTAGGGGAGGGGAATCTCTTTCAGTACATCACGGGGATTCTGGATCCAGTAGGTCGGTTTGCGGGGATGGATGGGGTAATACTTACGGCGTTTCTGTTTTCCTTGCCGGCTGCAGAGATTTTTCTGCCCCTGGCGTACATGGGTTACTGCGGTACCGGGATCCTGCAGATGGAATCGGCACAGGGGATATGGGGTCTGTTTGCTGCCCAAGGGTGGAATGGGGTTACGGTGGTTTGTGTGCTGCTATTCACGCTGTTCCACTTCCCCTGTTCCACAACACTCCTGACCATCCGAAAGGAAACCGGAAAATGGAGATGGGCAGCATTGGCATTTGTCCTGCCCACCATAATCGGGTATGGCTTATGCTGTGGGGTGCGGTTTATTTTTGGGTAATAAGCAGGGGAGAGGGAGAAACTTTTTGAGAAAAAGCTTCTCCCTCATGAGATTTGCGAAGCAATTCTTGAGATTTGCGAAGCAATTCTCAACTGCACCACCCTCTCCCTCTTCAAAAACTTTTCAAGAAGGGAAAAAAGGACTGCTGCCGATAAAAAGTTTTGGTCGAGCTTTTTCAAAAGCTCGCAGGGGTTGAGGGGACAGAGTCCCTCATCGACCGTCGCAACGGTCGAAACACCCAGGATCTCAAAAAAGGCGTGCTGCAAATTACGTTTTTTCACCGTAAATGCAGCACACCAAAAACTCAAACTTTCTTAAACCGTATCGCGCGGACTCCGCTGACGAGACAGAATACCAGCACATTGATGGTAACCACCGTTGCCCCCGTCTGCAGACCGAACCAGCAGGCTAAGAAGAATCCAACGAGGAAACACAGGATGGAAATTACCGCGGAGGACAGCACCACACTGCGGAAATTGCCGAACAGACGCATGGCGGTCATGGGGGGGAACAGAATCAGGGCGGAGATCATCAGCGCGCCCATCATTTTCATACCCAGCACAATGGTAACGCCGGTCAGGATGGCTAAAGCAAGATTGATTCTCTCCGTGGGACATCCGGCGGAACGGGCGAAGGATTCGTCAAAGGTAACGGCGAATATCTGCCGGGCAAAAATTCCGTACCAGACGATCACCGCCGCGGACAGAACAATGCTGATGACCATATCCTTTTCGGACAGGGTCACAATGGAAGCAGAACCGAACAGACTGCTGCATACGTCCGAGCTGCCGGTGCCGGTCAGGTTGTTGATCAAGGTACCGATGGCTACAGCACCGGTGGAAACAATGGCGCAGGCAGCATCCCCGTTGATCTTGTCGGAACGGCTCAGGCGCAGAATCAGCACCGCCGCCAGAATGACGATGGGCAGGGAGGCTTCCAGGGAATGGGTACCGCTGACACCTGCCGCCGCCGCCAGAGCCAGTGCGAAAAATCCCACATGGGACAAGCCGTCCCCGATCATGGAATACCGCTTCAGCACAAGGGATACCCCCAGCAGAGAAGCACACAGAGAGACAAGTACCCCCACAACAAGGGATTTGCCCACCAGCGCGGTGAGAAAGGGGGAGGACAGAATTTCGGTGAATGTCATAGGCGTCTCCTTACAGTGTGGGGGGCAGAATTTTTGGATTTGCCGGACCTGTTTTCTCCGGTTTGCAGCAGGAACATCCGTCCCCGGAAAGGGAGGCTTTGTATTCTGCCGATGTGCCGTAGAAGGGTGCTGCGGCGTTCTGCTTTTCCGGATGCCGCTGACACAGACAGAGAATATGGTGGGACTCCGTCAGTGCGGCTTCGATATCGTGGGTTACCATCAGGATCGCCGTACCGTTCTGGTGCAGCCGGCGGATGATGGCGTACAGTTCCTTGGTTGCCTGAGGGTCAAGCCCGGTTACCGGCTCGTCCAGCAGGATCAGTTCTTCCGATGCACATAAGGCACGTGCCAGAAGTACACGCTGCTGCTGACCGCCGGAGAGGGTATTGTACGGTTTTTTCGCCAGATGTTCAATATCCAGCATGGCGAGGGTTTCCTTTGCCCGTTTTTTGCTTTCGGC
Organism: Clostridia bacterium; assembly: GCA_017467815.1. Classification (GTDB taxonomy): domain Bacteria; phylum Bacillota; class Clostridia; order Oscillospirales; family CAG-272; genus UMGS1696. The sequence continues at coordinate 1,607 of JAFUKI010000016.1, read as the reverse complement.
GGAATAACCGAAGCCCCAGTGGATGCCCTTTCTTTCCCGTTCCAGGCATCCGGAAACCGCCACTTCCCATACAGAAGCAGGGAAATCCCGCTGAATATCCGACTGCTGGGGGAGATAACCCATATAGCGGACACCTTCCCGGCGGATGATACCTTTGTCCGGCTTACGGTTGCCGGTCAGGGCTTTGAGCAGGGTGGATTTTCCGCTGCCGTTTTCCCCGACGATACAGAGATAATCCCCGGCGCAGACCTGAAAGGACAGGTTTTCCACCACGGGGCGGTCCCCATAGGATAGGGTGAGATTTTCAATACGCAGTAAAATATTGTTTGTGTTCATAAATCAGCTGATCCTCAGTCCTGTGTACGGTTTGCCGTTTCCCATGCGGCGGCGAGGGCATTATAATTTTGTTCCATCAGTCCCAGATAGGTTATCCCGGCGGCGAAATCTTCTGCGGACACGTTATGGCAGGAATGCAGTTCGGCAATCTGCGCACCGGTTTCCGCGGCGATCATCTCCGCTGTCCTGCGGTTGGAGAATTCGATGACGAAGAGGGTTTTCGTTCCGGTTTCTTCCGTCTGTCGGATCAGGGCATCCACGACTGCCACAGAGGGTTCCGTATCGGAGGCGCATCCGGTAAAAGCGGCGTAGTAACCGATGCCGTATTCCTTTGCCATATACAGGAAGGGAAACCGATCGGCAACGATGATGCGGGGATCGGGAGTATTTTCCGTCAATGTACGGAATTTTTCATCCAGTGCGGAGAGGGAAGCGGCGTAGTCTTTATGGTGATCTTTACTATGGTTTTCGTTCAGCGCCGCCAGTGTATCGTCCAAGGCATCCATAAGGAGCAGGGCATTGGGGATGGAGGTCCAGACGTGTTCATCCATACCGGCGTAATCCTCGGCAGAGTGGTGATGATCGTGGTCATGGTCATGGGATTCTTCGGGGGTCATGGTATTGACATTTTCTTCGCAGAGGAGTTTATCTGCGTCATGGAGCACATCCAGCGCGGAGAGGGCGTGGGGGTTGCTGTTATGTTCTTCCAGGGTATGGAGGGCGTCATGCACCCACTGTTCGCTTTCTCCGCCCACGAAGAACAGCAGGTCACATTTTTCCAGAACTGCCATATCTTTGAGGGTAACTTCATAGTCATGGCTTTCGGCGCCGGGGGGGAGGAGCATGATTACGGAGTCATTCTCGCCGCACACAGCGGAAGCGAAGTCATAGAGAGCGAAGTTTGTTGTGACGATATTTATGCCGTTTTGGGTACTCTTTGGGTTTTCCGCGCATCCGGAAAGGGTAAGGATGAGGGTACAGAGTAATAATATGGCGGCAAGCCGGTTAAGTTTTTGGAGCATTTTATGTTTTCCTCCGTGGGTTTTCTCTCTTACATTTCTCTTACATTATAACATAGTCGGCTTTTTATTACAATATTTATAGGAATTTTATTTTTTTGTGGATTGTGTTTTTTGTTTGGTGTTCTACGTGAGGTTTGTTTTTTGAATATAGTTTTTGGTGTCCTGTGCGGACGGCACTTAGAGGGGTTTGCCGAAGCGAAACCCCTCTAAGAACTCCCCCGCTTTATTGGTAGTGGAGTATGGTTTCAT